>CAZTUN010000018.1:0-21439 GCA_964616845.1 uncultured Rickettsiales bacterium
TTAGAATAGATTGTATGTTATTTTTAAAAAAGCTCGCAAAAATTTTTGCGAGCTTTTTTTATTCCTTTATAAATCTTTTTTATCTTATATATTTATATTGATTAATTATCTTATATTAAATGAGTTGCCTCTGGATGAAAAATACAGCTACCTTTAAAGATTTTGCTACGGATAATCGATCTAATATTGAATATAAAACTATGCCTCATAATATTCAGGCAGAGCAGGCTTTGCTTGGAGCTCTATTAGTAAATAATGAGTTGATAAATAAAGCAGGTGATTTTTTATTAGCAGATCATTTTTTTGAACCAGTGCATAAAAGAATTTTTCAAGCTATACAAACTTTTATGTCAAGGGGAATGGTGGCAAGTCCAGTCACTTTAAAGAATTACTTTGATAAAGATGAAGCACTAACTGAAGTGGGAGGCGCACAATATCTTATTGAACTTGCGGTACGCACAGCATCGGTAACTAATTTAGATAGCTTAAGTAAAATTATTTATGACTTGTATATTAGGCGTAATTTAATTGAAGTAGGTGAAGATATTGTCAATGATGGCTATGATACAGATCTTGAGAAAACGGCAATGCAGCAACTTGAGAGTGCCGAACATAAGCTTTTTAGCTTAGCAAGTTCTGGAGTTTCTGATTCTGGATTTGTTGCATTGAAACATTCGTTAACCCAAGCAATTAATGCGGCTGAAATAGCTCATAAACGTACTGATAAATTAAGCGGAGTTAGTACTGGTTTTAGAGATTTAGATAAATTATTGGGAGGATTGCAGCGTTCTGATTTACTAATTCTTGCAGGAAGACCTTCAATGGGTAAAACTGCTTTTGCATTAAATCTTGCATTAAATTCATGTAAAAAACTATGTGAAGATATTGAGGATAAAAGCAAGTCTCCTTGTGTAGGTTTTTTCTCTCTAGAGATGTCAGCACAACAATTGGCGGCTCGTATGATTGCAATGGAATCTGGAGTTGACTCATCAAGAATGAGAGTTGGTTCTTTAAGAGATGATGAATTTATTAAAATAGTAGAAGGAAACCGTAATCTTTATAATCTACCTTTTTATATTGATGATACGCCAGCTTTATCTATTTCTGCATTGCGTACTAGAGCACGTAGATTAAAGCGCAAGCAAAATCTTGAATTATTAGTAGTAGATTATTTACAATTATTACGAGGGACTGAACGTAAATCTGAGGCAAGTCGTGTGCAAGAAGTTTCCGAGATAACGCAAGGGCTTAAAGCGATAGCTAAAGAGTTAAATGTACCAGTTATTGCATTGTCTCAGCTCTCAAGGGCGGTGGAACAAAGAGAGGATAAAAGACCGCAATTATCAGATTTACGTGAGTCGGGAAGTATTGAACAAGATGCTGACGTAGTAATGTTTATTTTCAGAGAGGAATATTATGTTGCTCGTGCCGAACCTCAGCAAGGCTCAGCAAGCTACGCTGCATGGCAAGAGCAAATGGAAAGATGTCATAACATAACAGAAATTATAATCTCTAAACAACGTAATGGACCGATTGGGACGGCTAAATTATTCTTTAATTCTAATACAACCAAATTTCAAGATTTAGATCAGCAGCATATTACGGATGATTAATATGGATATTACTCTAAAAATTAATTTAAAGGCAGTAAAAGAAAATTACAGATTAATAAAATCAAGGGCTGATTTGTCAATATGTGCAAGTGTAGTTAAAGCAAATGCATATGGGCTTGGTATAGAAAAAATAGCATTAGCCTTAAAAGAAGAGGGGTGCAATTATTTTTTTGTAGCAAATTTAGATGAGGCATTGCAATTACGTAAGATTTTACCAAAAGCTTGGATTGCATTTTTTCATGGTATTAGTCAAAAAAGTGAAGCAAAAATATGCTATAAGAAAAAATTAATTCCTGTAATTAATAATTTAGAATCTCTAGATTTAGTTGATGATATTCCTTATATATTACATATAGACACAGGCATGAATAGATTGGGTATTGCTTTTAATGAAATAAGTAAAATTTCTGTAAATAATAATTTGCAATATTTAATGACTCATCCTGCTTGTGCTGATGTCGCCTCGCATCCATTAAATCAAATACAATTTGATAGATTTGAAAATGCAACTAGCTTATTTCCTAATGTAAAAAAGAGCTATGCTAATTCTTTTGCCTTGTTTTCAGATAAGAAATATCATTTTGATATGGTAAGACCAGGTTGTAGTTTATATGGCATAAATCCATTAGCTAGTGGCGAAAATAACCCAATGTCTAATGTAGTATTCTTAAATGCGAAAATACTACAAACGCGTTACATTGACAGTGATACGGTGGTAGGATATGGTGCTGAAGGAAGGGTAAAGCAAGGTTCAACTCTTGCCACAATTGCTTTTGGTTATGCAGATGGCTGTATAAGAAGTATAGGAAATAAAGGTTTTTGTGCTATTAATGGAGTTAGAGTTCCGATTATAGGCAGAGTTTCTATGGATCTTATAGTTATAGACATTACGAATTGCGGTGGTAATGTTATGGTTGGAGATGAAGTAGAAATAATTGGCAATAATATTACAGTTGATGATTTTGCTAATTTTGCTGGAACTATAGGATATGAAGTTATTACTAGATTAGGTTCTAGATTAGTTAGAGTTTATTAAAGTTTCTAAAAAGGCTAGTTTATATGGTTTTATTACAAAAAATAGGAGCTGTTTTTATTGGCTTTTTGCAATTGATAGGTAAGATTACTAATTTTACTCTTATAGCCTTATTTAATTTGCTTACACCTCCTTTTTATTTAAAAGCAATATTAAGACAAATTATTTCAATAGGCTATTATTCCCTTCCTGTAGTTGGTCTTACAGCTATATTTACAGGAGCAGTATTGGCATTACAAAGTTATACAGGATTCTCTAGATTTAATGCAGAAAGTTCGATTGCGGCAGTTGTAGTTATTTCTATTACTAGGGAATTAGGACCAGTTCTTGCGGGTTTGATGGTGGCAGGAAGAGTAGGATCTTCTACCGCAGCAGAAATAGGTACGATGAGAGTTACCGAACAAGTAGACGCTTTAATTACTTTATCAACAAATCCTTTCAAATATTTAATTATACCAAGGATTGTTGCTGGAGTAATTATGCTGCCTTTTTTAGTTTTAATTGCTGATGTTATTGGTGTTTATGGAGGCTATTTAGTTAGTATACATAAGCTTGGCTTTTCTCCCGCTACTTATATTAAAAGTACTTATACATTTTTAGAAACAAAAGATGTGGTTTCTGGGTTAATAAAATCTTGCATCTTTGGTTTTATTATTACCTTAATGGGTTGTTATCAGGGGTTTAATTGTGGTAAAGGTGCAGATGGCGTAGGCAGAGCGGCAATAAATGCTGTGGTTTCTTCATCCATGTTAATTTTATTTTCTAACTATATTGCAACGGAATTCTTTTTTACAAAATGAGCAAAAACAAGATATCTATTAAAGATTTATATAAATCCTTTGGACAAAAAAATGTCTTAAAGGGTATTAATATCGATATAAAAGAAAGAGAATCTCTAGTTGTGATTGGAGGTTCTGGTTGTGGTAAATCTGTATTGATAAAAAACATTGTTGGCTTAATGCGTCCTAGTTCTGGAATTATAGAAGTTGATGGTCAAGATGTTACAAAAAGATCGAATCAAAAACAGTTAATAAAAAAAATTGGCATGTTGTTTCAAGGGGGAGCTTTATTTGACAGTATTCCTGTATGGCAAAATATTTCATTTATTGCTTTGCAAGAAAAAACTATGACTCGAGCAGATAGTTATAAACTTGCGGTACAAAAATTAGCTACAGTCGGGCTTGGTGCGGAAGTTGCTAACTTATATCCATCTGAATTGTCTGGTGGTATGCAAAAAAGGGTAGCTCTTGCTAGGGCTATTGCTCATAATCCTGAAATAATATTTTTTGACGAGCCAACTACTGGTCTTGATCCAATTATGGCTGATGTAATAAATAATCTTATTATAAAATGTTCTCAAGAGTTAGGTGCTACTACTTTAACAATTACCCATGATATGCACTCTGCAAGAAAGATTGCTAATAAAGTTGCTATGTTACATGAAGGAAGATTTATTTGGCAGGGTAGCGTTGATGATTTAGATAAGAGTAACAATCCTTATGTTGAGCAGTTCATAAAAGGAAGTGCTCAAGGGCCAATTCAAATGAAATTACAAGATCACTAATTATAATTCTAAATGTATTAGAAGGATTTAATATGGAAATAGATGCTCTTAATTGGTTTGATATATATATTATTACAATAATTTTAGTATCTTCGATTTTAGCTTTTTTTAGTGGCTTTATTAAGTCGTTATTTTCATTTATTACAATTTTCTCAACTATTGCACTTAGTATTTATTTATATAATCCTGTAAAAAATGGATTAGAGCAATCTATGCATAATTCTAAACTGGCAACAGCTCTTGCTTCTGCTGGGTTATTTTTTCTTCTTCTAATAATAATATCTTTTATTTCTTCAAGATTAATTATGTCGATGAATAATTATCGTCATGGTATTTTAGATAGGACTATGGGGTTTATATTTGGCTTTGTTAGAGGCTTTATTATAGCCGTACTAATGTTTATTAGCGTGAAGTTAATCTTAATATCTTTAAATTTAGATAAAGATGATGCTCCAGCTTGGTCAAAAGAGTTTAGAGACTCTTCAATATACCAATTACTTGATAATTACTCTGGTAAAATTGCAATTTTACTACCAGATGAAATATACAAAAAATATGCTAAAGCTGAAAAAAAATTAGATAATTCATTTATCATGAATGAAGAAATAAAAAAAATTGCCTTAAGCGATAAGGTAGCTAATTTAATAAAGAAGGTTATGTCTGCATTACCTGTGGAAAGCTCTAGTAAATTTGAAGATAGATATACAGAAAAAACTCGTAAGTTATCTGATAGTGAAAGGTTAATATTATATAAAAATATATTTAATGAATATAAGAGAGATTTAAAACTTGGTAGAATTAACAAAGATAAAATTCTTGCCATGAACGAAATTAATGAGCTTGATAATGCGCTAAATATTAAGTTATCTCCTGAAAATAATTCTGATACTGGTAAAAATAACTTAAAACAACTTGATCGGCTTATTGATACATTAAAGTAAGAAGATCAAAAAAATCAAAACTTGCAGTATATTTTTTATATTGTTTTGTTATAATGCGCGACGATTTGTAGTATTTTAGTAAAATGCTATAAAAAACAGATGGTTATCAAGAGGTTAGAAATATTATAATGTTTTCCCAAGATAGTTTGCATGAAGAGTGTGGAGTTTTTGGAATTTATGGAGCAGAGGATGCTTCAGCTCACGTAGCTTTAGGGTTACATGCGTTACAGCATAGAGGGCAAGAAGCAGTTGGAATTATAAGCTATGATGATGGTTTATTTTGTACTCATAAAGCAACTGGGCATGTTGGTGATACATTTAATTCACAAACAGTTATAAACCACTTACCTGGTGATTGTGCTATAGGTCATGTTAGATATTCCACTACCTCAGATAAACATTCTCGTAATATACAACCTATTTTTGCGGAATTTGATTTTGGTGGCTTGGCGATAGCTCATAATGGTAATTTGACTAATGCGGTTACTTTACGCCGTGAATTAATCAAGAAGGGTGCTATTTTTCAGTCTACTATGGATACTGAAATTCTCATTCATCTAATTGCTATGAGCAAACATGAGAAAGTAGCAGATAGAATTGTTGATGCTATAAAAAAGGTAACAGGAGCTTATTCGTTGGTAGCCTTAACGCGTAAAAAATTAATTGGCGCAAGAGATCCTTATGGAGTTAGACCTTTATGTATAGGTATATTAGGGGATTCTTATATATTTGCTTCAGAAAGTTGTGCTTTAGATATAATTGGTGCGCAATTTGTTAGAGATGTTGAACCTGGTGAAATTGTTATAATTGACAAAGATGGAGTTCATTCATTAAAGCCTTTTACAAAAACAACGCAACGTTTTTGTATATTTGAGTATGTTTATTTTTCAAGACCAGATTCTTTTATTGAAGGTAAAAGTGTTTATCAAGTACGCAAAGAAATTGGTAGACAACTTGCTTTAGAAAAACCTATAAAAGCAGATATTGTTATTCCAGTTCCAGATTCTGGTGTTCCTGCTGCCCTTGGTTATGCACAACAATCTGGTATTCCTTTTGAACTTGGAATAATTAGAAATCACTATGTAGGAAGAACATTTATCGAGCCAAGTGATAAGGTAAGAAATTTAGGAGTAAAGTTAAAGCATAATCCTAATGCTTCAGTTTTAGAAGGTAAAGAAGTTATTTTAGTAGATGATAGTATTGTTAGAGGAACTACTTCTAAAAAGATAATTACTATGGTTCGTGATGCTGGTGCAAAAAAAATACATATGAGAATTGCCAGCCCTCCTACTAATAATCCTTGTTTTTATGGAGTTGATACCCCAGACAAAGATAAGTTAATAGCAGCTCACCATAATAGTGATGAAATTGCTAAGATCATTGGTGCAGATAGCTTAGAATTTATAACTGTAGATGGTTTATATAGGGCAGTTGGTCTTGCAAAGCGTAATAACGAATTACCACAATATTGTGACGCATGCTTTACAGGAGATTATCCTATAGAGGTAATTGATAAAAATACTTGTTCATCATTGATTTCAGAAAGAAGCTAGTAGTAAATATATGACTAATAACCAAGCAAAAGAAGATATTATTTTTATTAAAACTAAAGAGATTTCTTGCGATGGCGGGTCTGTTTTAGGACATCCTAAAATCTATCTTAATTTAGAAAATAAAAATGAAATTATCTGTCCTTACTGTAGTAGAAAGTTTATATATAAAAACTAAATTTTAAAATCACGGTTATTAGATTTATTCTAGTTGAGTTTTATGCTCTTTATGTGGTGATCAATCCGTTTAATTATTTGTGCAATATCTTTTTCAGGATTGCTCCATTTGCTACTTTCATAGGTTGCTAAACATTTTGTACTATCTAAAAATCCTGACCCAACATATTCTGAAGCATTTATTATATTAGTGCTCATTTCTACTAAAATTGTTGCAACGAGATAAGAAATAATAGGAAGATTTTGATTGATACTCAAAGAGGTTAAATCATCTCTAAAAGAACTGCGTAGTTGCTTGGCTTTTAAAATATCTTCATTTGTTATGGAAGAAATGCGATTAATAATTTTTTGCATTAGGGGAATTATAATTTCACAATTAGCCGTAAATATTTCTTGCCACATTTTTCTATTAGAGTTGGCAAGACGTAAATGAGACTGGCTATTTAGTTTATCATTATTATCTAATATATCATTCTCACAAAAAATCATAGCTTGAGGAATATGAGAAATATGTGCGTAAATATTATCATGATCATAAGCAGACATTATCTTACATCTTGCTCCTAATGACTCCCATAATTTAATAATAATATTTATATTATTAGGGAGAGTGTATTTATTTGGCGTTAAGATTACTTTTTTATTTGCAAATAAGTTAGTGTCAGCTTGTTCTATTCCAGAAGTTTCTTTCCCTGCTATTGGGTGTCCTGGTACAAATTGGCTTGTATAATCTTTAAAAATTTGGCTTGGATATTGTTTAACCGACCCAATATCTGTAATAATCATATCATTTTTTATTATGGGATGTAGTTCTTGGAGTATTTGCGGATAACTTGCAATATTTGTGGCTATTATTATTATATTGGCGTTTTGACAAGTTTCTACTATTGAATCTTCGGGTTTAGATATTATTCCTGCATTATAAGCAATATCTAAGGATTTGCGATCTATGTCATAGGCTTTTATATTAAAGTGCGGCATTTTATCTCTGATAGCTTTAGCAATAGAACCGCCAATTAGACCTAGACCAACTATACTAATACTGTTATATCCATTAATGCTTAACATACATATGCAATTAATCAAAGGTTATAGATTAAACTTATGAATAATAGAAAATACACAAATGCTATTACAATACTAGAATTATCAATAGTATTGGTAATAATTTCTTTAATAGTTACTGTAACAATTGCAGGACAAAGTTTAGTTAGAGCTAGTGAAATTAAGACTATGATTGGTAAAGTTAATAATTTAAAAAGTGCAATGGGGCAATTTAAGAATATGTACAATAAGTTGCCAGGAGATATTGATAACGCTACTAATTTTTGGCAAGATACAATAAACGGTAATGGTAATGGTAAGATAGAAGAAGATAATAATGAGACTATGATAGCGTTGCAGCATTTAAAATTAGCAGGAGTAATTAAAGGTACATTTTCTAATACAAATAATAAATTTTATGAAAATGACAAAAATATTATGAAATTAGATTTAAAAAATTCTAGTCTGTATATAAGATGTTGTAGTAAGACTGACTACCAGCGTAACTTAGATTTTTTAAATCATATAGCGGTATTTTCTATTGCATCTGATTCTAAGACTCGTCAGGGTGCTCTTACGCCAATTGAGGCGTTTGAACTGGATAAAAAAATAGATGACGGTAATCCTGATACTGGCTTTGTTGGAGCAGAAGGTGAGTATAATAATGGTAGTTATGGTTCTAAGGCTTGTTATAGCAACATAGGTAAAGATGCTTTTTATGAAAGTAATAATAAAGAATACAAAGATTTGGCGGGTTGTCAGATGTTTTTTGCATATGATTGGTAAGGAATTTTTATGTTTACAGGTATTATAAATTTACAAGGCATAATAGAAAATATTTCTATCGCCGATAATAAAGATTATTATCTTACAGTTTGTTATGAGGATATTTCTCAGGTGGATATTGGAGCATCTATTGCCCATAATGGTGTTTGCTTAACTGTAATCAAGCAAGAGAATAACTTATTGTCATATCAAATATCACAAGAGAGTATAAATTGTACAACTATTGCTAATTGGAAAATAGGAGACATTCTTAACGTGGAGAGGTCGTTAAGATTTGGTGATGAATTAGGAGGTCACTTATTGCTAGGTCATGTTGATGGCATTAGTGAAATCTTAGCAATTGAACCTTTAGCTCAATCGCATAAAATAACCTTTAAGATGCCAAAATCCTTAGCTGCTGCAATTGCAAGTAAAGGTTCAATCGCAATAGATGGTGTTTCACTAACAATTAATCAGTTATCTGATAAAACAGATAGTTTTTCTGTCAATATTGTTCCTCATACTTTTGCCAATACCATTTTTAGAAACTATAAAATAGGTAGTAAGGTTAATTTAGAAATTGATGTTATTGCACGATATATTGCAAGAAATTTAGAAATATCTAAACAATAGGGAAGTTAAAATAGATTATGCCAAAAGATTATAAACTTGCTTCAATTGAAGATATCATTAGTGATGCTGCTAAAGGGAAAATGTTTGTTTTAGTAGATGATGAGGATAGAGAAAATGAAGGTGATTTAGTAATACCTGCTGAAATGGCAGATAGTAATGCGGTTAATTTTATGGCAAAATATGGTCGTGGATTAATATGCCTTGCCCTTGAGAAAGAGAGAATAGAGGCACTTAGATTGCCACATATGCATAGGACTAATAGTTCTAGATTTGATACGGCTTTTACTGTTTCAATCGAAGCAAGAGAAGGGGTTACTACTGGTATATCAGCTGCAGACCGCGCTAGAACTATTGCAGTAGCAATTGATCCACAAAAAAATGATAAAGATATTTGTACTCCAGGGCATATTTTTCCATTAGAAGCAAGGGAAGGAGGGGTTTTAGTAAGAGCTGGGCACACCGAAGCTGCGGTTGATGTAGCAAGGCTTGCTGGACTTAAGCCCGCAGGAGTAATATGCGAAATTTTAAACGATGATGGGACTATGGCAAGGATGCCTGATTTAATAAAATTTGCTAAAGAGCATAACTTAAATATTGCAACTATTGCTGACTTAATAGCTTATCGTCGTAAACATGATACATTAATTAAGCGTACATATGAAACTAGCTTTAAAAGTATATATGGTGGTGAGTTTAAAATGTATGTCTATGTTAATAAGGTTGAATATGCAGAACATATAGTATTAGTAAAAGGTGATATTATAAAACAAAAATCTCCTTTAGTTAGAATGCACGCTCTAAATATATTATCAGATGCGCTTGGGGCTGATATTGATAATAAGTCATGCGATTTACAAAAATCTATGCAAATAATTGCTAAGCAAGGTAGTGGAGTAATTGTATTGATAAGAGTCCCACAAAAAGATATTGTTTTGCAATTAGTTAAAAGTTATACAGAGCCGCATAATAGCGAAAATAAAATAATCCGTGATTATGGAATAGGAGCGCAAATATTAATAGATCTTGGAATTACTAATCTTACTTTATTAACTAATAATCCAAAATCTATTATTGGTCTTGATGGTTATGGTATAACTATAGATAAGACAGAAAATATAAGATAATCTATTTCAAGTTTGAGATCATTATTAAAATCAGCTAAAATTTTTCTTACACGGAGGCAGCTGCTGCACCTCTAACCTTTAGATTATAAGCAGATGCAAGATCACTATTTGGGGTTAAGTGTTTATTTTCTAAAATCATGTCAAGCAAGCTATTGCTTACAGGTTTTCCTACATATTGCTGAGGATTTTTTTGTGGATCTAAAACCTGATCAAATCTTTGTATAGGTAAATATTTATGTTTGTAATATACCATATTACTTGCTTGATCTTCAACAATGCTTAAATAATCTGTGTTTGATTTGTATGAATCGGAAATTAGTAGGTGCGAAATTTGATTTCTTTCCGCGACTAATTTACCTAAAAACTCTTGAGTATATCCAGTTTTTCTAAGGTTTGCTTCGACTTTACCATGGCGAACTATTTCGCCGCAAATAGCAATCGAAAAACAAGCTGAATCATATTTTTGAGCAGTTTTAGTTTCATCTTGAGCAAATTGCTTAAGTCTATCTATCTCTAAGTTAAAGCGTTCAAGTAGGTCTTGATTAGTTTGTTGTAACACTGGTGCTGTGAAGGCTGGTTCTAAGCTATATTTAGTTAGATCGCAGAGAGTTGTTGTATCAAAAGGTTGATTTATTTCTGAGTTTAAGGATTGTATTACAAGTTCATCTGATAGAAAGGGTGCGTAGATTTTATTATATATAGTATTTATAAAATCTTTTATCTTATCAATTTCTGTACCGTACTTAAAATCAGTGAAATTAATGTTTATTGCTCCATGCATGAGAGCATTCTTAATCGTTTTTAAAGTTCTAACCAATTCCTCGCTTAAATATGCCTCTTCGTCACCAAAACCTGCATTTTTAACAACAAATCCTTGACCACTATCGGCATCTCCCTTTGCTGACCTTACTAATCCCTCGCATGTTCTTATTATATTAAAAATTAAAGAACGATTATATGTATCATGATCAAGACCTTGGTAGTATTTTGTATCAATCCATGCTTTATGAAGGTTCTTTAATGCTTGCATAAAGGGATTTTTTGCTATGGTTAGTATCCTAGAATTTTCTTGTTCCCTGGTTATATCTGCGATGGCAAGTCGCCTATCTGCTTCTTTTATAGCTTGTTCGTCATCAGCATGAGCTGCTGGTTGATTTAACTTAGCAGCAGCTTTAGCTTGTTCTGGCGAAGGAATAGTAGCTGGATCAATCGGTAGATCATCTTCAGAATCATATATTGCTTCTATTCCAAAGGGGGTGGGCGTAAGATCACCTGTAGGTTCTTCTTCTTTAGGTTGTCTTTTATTTTTTATAAATTCAGCTAAAATATTTTTTAATAAATCTGGTAATGTTTCTTCTATAGTATCTGCTCGTTCTGTGCTTCCTTCCCACTGCACTTTATTATTAGATTGTTCCTCATTACTCACATATTCGGATAATTTATTTTTTAACTCTAAAAATGAATTATCGTATTTTTGGAGTTCTATATTTGCAGTTTCTATCTTGTTAGTAAGAGATGATATTTTTTGATTAATTTTGCTTAAAATTGAATTTAAATTAGTGCTTTCATCTAAGGTAAGATCTTTTTTAACACTGTTTTTATTGTAAATATTATAAAATAAATCTATATTTTCATCGCTTAGATCTAATTCTAGCTTTAAGTTTAAATCTACGAGACAAGCTTTTAGATTGTCACCAGCATAATCACCTTTAACTATAGAAATAATTAATGCCAAATTAGGAATTGTTTCATTAATTTTCCGTTCTTGCTCTTGCGCAGATGTTAAAATATTTTGTTTTTTTTCGGTATCGAAATATTCTGCAATTTTTTTTAATAAATTGGAAACATCTGTTTTTTGCTTTGCTAAATCTCTATTGTTATTGGGATTATAATAGCACCAATGTCTTTTCTGTCTTTTTTCTAATATTGTTAAGATTTCATTTAGCGATTCTTCGGATATATTTGTTTTATAAAGAGTTTTATTTTTATACTCATCAACTTTTATAGTTAAAGCATCTTCTAAGGTATTTTTTTGCTTTGCTAGATCTGTTTTTTGCTTTTGTTTCTGTGCTAGCTTTTTTTCTTTCTCATTTTCTTCTGCGCTAGCTTGTTCTTCTCGGGCTGGTGTTGTATTATTAAATCGAAAATATTTAATTAATCTTCCTGCCAATGCTGATAGAGCAGATAGCATTATAACAGTCGTGTATACACCTAAGTTACTATCATTAGAAATTGGTAGATCGATATTTTGTCTATAGTGACTATATTTCTTGAAGAAAGCAGTCTTTGTATCGCTTTCAGGTTGTCTTTCAACTACTTTTTTATAGTTTTCTATAAATAGGGCAGGTCCATATATACCAGCATTAGCAGCTAAGGTTGCGCAAGTCATTGCATGATTATATCCTACAAAATACATAGAATCTTTACAAATATCAGTTAAATATTTTTCTTTATTTGCAATTGACTCACTACTAGCTATTATACTTTCTATTGATTCTTCTAGGGAGGCGTGGGTAACCCTATTTTCACCAAATCTTATGGTTTCTACTCCATAAGTAATATTACGCTGTCTTCTAATAGGGAGTGCTTGCATATGATTAGCAAAATGATAGCAAATTGGATTCTTAGCAGCTAATTCAACTAACTGATCAAGACCATCTCTATTATATCTTGAGGCATCTATAGATGCTAAAAATGCTAAGCTTGTTCTTACATTATTACTAGGCTTGTCAAGATTTTCCGCTAATAATCTTCGAGAAACTTCTTTTCTATAAATGCTAGAATAACTTTCTAACTCATAAAATAGAATATAGCTTTGCAGAGTTGGCTTTAATAAAGTGAGTTGCTCAGGTCTTATATTGCCTGAATTAGCTTTTATATTAAGTACATATTTGTAAATACTAAGTGCATCGTATTTAGGGACTATTTGTCCCATTAAATTATATGTAATAAAATCAGCATAAGCACCTATTTTACTTATAATATTTTGTTTATTATCATTAGTTACAGTCAAAGATAGTTGCTTTTCTTTATCTGAATATTCTAATATCTTAGCTCTTAACTTTAATAAAGAATCTAATATATATTGTCTAACATTAGGATTTTCTGCAACTAGAGCTAGTTTTAAATGTATATATAGATAATTATTAAATTGCTTAGAAGACAAAACTTCATTAATAAAATTTACAATATTGCTTTGCTTTCTAATGAAAGCAGATGAAGAAATATCGCCATAAGAAGAGGAGTGTAGATATTTACTATCTAATAATTGGTTTAAGAAGCGATTAAAGCTATATATAGAAGAAGCTTCTATAGGATTTATAAGTTTAGTTGGATCACTTAATTTAGGTACTGAAGCTGTTTTCTTATCAAAATAAGTAAGAGGGTTAAGATTTGACTCTACTGCAGAAGAACCAAGTTGTGCAATATTTTCTACGGTTTGTGCTAGCAACTCTAGTTCTTTTTGTAAAGAAGCAACATTATTACCAGAGAGAATATTAGCATAACTTGTTCCTGCAAATAATCTATCTGTTGCTAATTCATTCTCACGTTTAGGCAAAATACTACAAACACCATTAATACTATCAGCAGGTAAGTATCCATAATTAGTTGAAATTTCTGCTGGATTAGGGATTCTGGAAAGTGCCATTATCATGTCTCTCTATTATAAAACATCAAAGTATTTGTTAATAAATTAACGAATACTTTAGCAAATAATAGTTAAAAAGTAAATAATATCTTAATGCTTAAGGTGCATAAAAGCTAATATTATAGGTAAAATATCAAAAATTGAGGTTTTTAAAGGTAATACCTAAGGGTTTTTGAATAGATAAATACTGCTCAAAGTCTTTTTTAAAAGAGTCAATATTATCAGTAAACTGCCAAGGTGTATTAATAATTAATACACCACAACCATTTAGTTGATTGGGTAGAAAAGGATCTTTTATTAAACATTCGCAGATAGAAGCTTTAGGAAAATTTGCATTATTTATTTTTTTATTATAGTCTTCAAGTTCGATATTTTTTTTAATAGGATACCAAATCATATAAATGCCACTAGACCATTTTTTTAGGGCTAAATTTATATTTTCAATAATAAGATCAAACTCATTATTTTGTTCAAATGGGGGATCAATTAGAATTAATCCTCTTTTTTCTTTGGGAGGAATATTTGCTTTCAGACTTTGATAGGCATCAAGATGAAGAATTTTAAATTTACGATATAAAGTTGTATTGTTTATTTGCAAAGTTTTGTAATCTTCCTCGTGAAGTTCATTGGCAATAAAACGATCTTGTTTGCGAATTAAATTAGAAATAATTACAGGAGAACCAGGATAAATTAAAACATTATCATCAATATTATATTTACTAACAATCTCAATGTATTTTTTTATATTAGAATCAGATCCTCGATAGGGCATAAATTTTTTTATACCATCATTTGCTTCTAGTGTTTTTTGCGCTTGTATTGAATTTAGGTCGTAAAGACCTATGCCAGCATGTGTGTCTAAAACAAAAAAGCTAGTATCTTTCATTTTTAAGCGTTCAATTAATGCAGTAAGTATTATATGTTTAAATACGTCAGCAAAATTTCCAGCGTGGTATATATGCCTATAATTCATAAAGAATTTTATATATGTTATTAACCAGTTTTGTTATATAAATAAGGATCTTTTATTTAGGATCTTACTATAGTATTATTCGAGTAATTCACCACAAATATCTTAAAGGTTATTAAGTTTTTTATGATAAAATCTGGTTATTATTTTATAAAATCAGCTTTATGTGCAGTTATAGCTTCTGTATTAGGGCTTGCTTTGGTTAGTTATAGTTCATTTGATCCTTCATTTAATAGTGCCTCAGATAATGAAGTATATAATATATTAGGTCATTTTGGCTCATATATTGCAGATAGTTTGATTCAGCTAATTGGTCTTAGTTCGACTCTATTAGTAATAGGGTTGTTTATATGGGCAAAACAATATTTTTCCTATAAGCGCATACCATATATATATCTTAAATTAGCTTTATTCCCCTTAGCAATTATAACTTGCTCTTTGCTTCTTTCTTATTTGCCTTTATCGTCAAGATGGCCGTTATATATAGGAATGGGAGGAATAACAGGAGATATAATTAGAAATTTTATTATTACAAAAATACCCAATTATTTAGCAGCTATATTAGCTTTGCCAATTTTTGTTCTATCATATGGATTTATTTGCGGTGCAAGTTTTAATAAGGTAATTGCATCTATTCTTACGCCATTTATTAAACTAAAAGAGTTAAAAGAAGAACTTAAGGGCAATGATGAAGATTTTCTAGATGAAGATGCTGATGATAAAATTGTAAAATCTGAGATAGATCAAACTGATAAGATGGAAGAAGAAAAAGAAAAGACGGTTGAAAAACATCATAATATAAAAGCAAATATTAGCCAAACTATTAAGAAATTAGAAGTAATCAAGCCAAAATCTAAAAAACAAGTGGTTACTACGGCAAAACAACCTCGATCCAAGAAAGAAAGCGGTAATTTTATTTTACCAAGTTATGATTTGTTAGTAAAAGCAGAAAATAATAAGAAATCATCAGTTAATCATAATATTATAGAAGCTAATGCTAAGTTATTAAAAAAAGTATTGGCAGATTTTGGTGTTGAAGGTGAGATTATTAAAGTTAAGCCAGGACCTGTAGTTACTTTATATGAATTAGAGCCTTCACCTGGAACTAAATCTTCAAGAGTAATAGGTTTAGCAGATGATATAGCAAGATCAATGAGTGCTGTTTCTGCTCGTATTTCTGTGGTGCCTGGAAAAAATGTTCTTGGTATTGAGTTGCCAAATCACGATCGTGAGATAGTATATTTACGTGAGTTGATGGAAACAGATGAGTATCAAGATCCAAGAATAAAATTACCGATGATATTGGGTAAAGATATTGGAGGGGAGCCTATAACTACAGATTTATCACGTATGCCACATTTATTGGTTGCAGGTACTACTGGATCGGGTAAGTCAGTAGCAATAAATGCGATGATTTTATCTTTTATTTATAGGCTTACTCCAGAAGAATGTAAGTTTATTATGATAGATCCTAAAATGTTAGAATTATCAGTATATGAAGGTATTCCTCATTTATTATCACCTGTAGTAACAGAGCCTGCTAAAGCAGTTGTTGCATTAAAATGGGCGGTGAAAGAAATGGAAGAACGCTATCGTTCTATGTCTTATCTTGGTGTGCGTAACATAGCAGGATATAATAAGAGAATAGAAGATGCGATAGCAAGCGGTGAAAAACTTGAAAGACAAGTTCAAACTGGATTTAATCCAGAAACTGGAGAGCCAGTTTATGAAAAACAAGAATTACAAATGAAGAAATTACCTTTCATTGTGGTAATTGTTGATGAAATGGCGGATTTAATGCTAACTGCTGGTAAGGATATTGAATCTTCAGTACAAAGATTAGCGCAAATGGCTCGAGCAGCTGGAATACATATGATTATGGCGACACAAAGACCTTCGGTTGATGTAATTACTGGAGTTATAAAAGCAAACTTTCCAACAAGAATTAGTTTTCAAGTTACTTCTAGAATAGATAGCAGAACTATACTTGGTGAACCAGGAGCTGAAATGCTACTTGGTATGGGTGATATGTTATATATGGCAGGAGGTAATAAAATTACTCGTGTTCATGGACCATTTGTTGATGATAAAGAAGTAGATAAAGTGGTTTCTTACTTAAAATCACAAGGTTCTCCAGCCTATTTGGAAGAAATAACTAAAATTGATGAGGCAACAGGAGGGGCTGGATCAGGAGGATCAAGCGGAGATGATCTATATGACCAAGCTGTAGCAATAGTAATTAGAGATAGAAGAGCAACTACTAGTTACATTCAAAGGCAGCTTAAAATAGGTTATAATAGAGCCGCAGATATAATAGAAAGAATGGAGAGAGAGGGAGTAGTAGGACAAGCAGGAAGCGGTGGTAAAAGAGAGATATTGGTTAATTAATTATCCGTTGACTTATATAGTTTTTATAAGTAGTTTTTGCTTAAAATTAAACTACTATGGTCATAAATGATAAAGAAAATTTTGCTAATAATATATATTATTGGAGTGGCTAATTACTCGTTAGCAGCGTCAGATAAAAAATTTGACCAAGAAACTTTCATACAATTAGAAAATTATCTCAACTCTATCACTACTTATACTGCCGATTTTTATCAAGTTACTAATCGTGGTGAGGAAGCAAAAGGTAAGTTTATATTGTCTCGACCAGGCAAAATTAAATGGGAATATGAATTACCAACTCCTATTATAATTGTCGGTCATGGTACTATGGTCGCTTATTATGACAAAGAACTAGATGAAGTAAGTTATATAAATTTAAAAGATACTATTGCTGGATTTTTAACAAAAGAAAAAATAGACCTAAAAAAAGATACCAACATATTATCGCTTGATAAGCAAGACGGTATTATAAAAATTTCATTTGCACCAAAAACAATAAATGACCAAGATAGAATTGCAAAGATTTCCTTAACCTTCAAACAAAATCCTTTGTTGTTGGAAGGAATTGCGGTAACTGATAATATAGGAAAGTTGACATCGTTGAGCTTTACTAATGCAAAGCAGGGCGAAGTTTTATCTAAAGATAAATTCAATTATCCACGTACTAAAGAATTGAGAAGATAAAGGAGAAATAATATGCCAAGTTTTGATATAGTTTCTAAAACAGATATGCAAGAAGTTGATAATGCTATTAATTCTGTATGTCGTGAAATAGCTCAGCGTTATGATTTTAAAGACAGTAAATCTGAAGTAACTCGTAAAGACAATGAAATTACTATAATTGCCGATGATAACTATAAATTAGAGCAAATTCAGGCAATGATAAAAGTACATATTACAAGACGTAAAATTGATGCTAAGGCTCTTGACTTTGCTAAAGAAGAGATGGCATCTGGTAATTGTTTAAGACAAAAAATTACAGTTAAGCAAGGTATAGATAGTGATACCGCTAAGCTTATAGTTAAGGAAATTAAAAATAGTAAAATGAAAGTTCAGGCCTCTATTCGTGGCGAGGAAGTTAGAGTAGAAGGTAAAAAGCGTGATGATTTACAAGAAGCTATAGCTTTAGTTAAAACTATGACGATTGCATTGCCAGTACAATTTGTTAATTTTAGAGATTAGTTTTATTTATACTATTGCTGAAATGATTTTATCATTTTGGCAACTTGGTTGACGTGAATTCTTGTTATATTATGCAGAGCCTCAGACAAGGTTTGAAATTGTTCTTCTGGTGAGCCAGATAGTAAAGAAAGTTCTTTGTTAAAATAATCTTCAAGATAGTTTCTATCTTTCTCGAAAAAACGCCTTAAGGCAAGTAGGCTGTCTGCTAAAATAAAAAAGTTTGGTTTATTCTCACGGGTGGCTATTTCTTTTAGTTTTAAATAGACAGTATTATAATATTCGTTTGGCTCAAATAATGGGTTAATAGTTTGCCTAAAAAATTGATAAGTTGATTGAGGAAAATTACCATAAATATTTATAACGTTTTCGATAGCCCTAGTTAATGTTGCTAGTGGAAGCATTAATACTCCCGCAGGTAATAGTTGGTAAGTTTCAACGTAATGAACAACTAAGCTTTTAAGCCAAGGCTTTGCGTTATAAAAATGTAATGGAAGTGGTTTTTCAGCTGCTGATTGCATTTAACTCAATTACAATTCAATTTCAGAAATGTAACCCCTAATAGTTTTATCCTAAACTTAACTTCCTTAACTATCCTCTAGCAAAACCACCAGACATTGAAGTTGCTGAAGCGATATCAGGAGTTTTATTAGTAGCAGATGAATTTTCTATTGGCAACGAAGAATTTTTGTATGAGGTTTGGGCTGTTATAGAAGCTATATTAGAGGTAAGAGATGACTCCTTTGCAGGAAGAGAATTTGCTAAAGAGCTCAGAATATTTTCAGTAGCTCTAGAATTGTTATCAGGCACAGTTTGAGCTAAATTTACAAGATTTGTTGCCATAATTATATAACCTACATATTACTTTGTTGTTATTTTATCAAAATTTTATAACGTTTTTAAGATAACTAAAAATTCTATAATATTATTATTTTAATCGCTTTGTATCTTAAGTATAACATTTTACTTAAGTAAAAGAACAGAAAAATATTTTCATTTTTGCCATAATTTTGTTTCATTTTGTAACATAATTTTAAAAAAACTATGTTACAGTGCGAAGGTTTAATATCTCTAAAACACTTAGGTAATATATATACAGTTAAGCTGTTAAGAAAAGTTCGTATATCAAGGTTTTCCTAGTGTTCCCAAGGTTTGAGCTTGTTTGTTTCTAGATCATTCTGAGTTGAAATTATAGTAATTTTATCTGTATTTATATAAACTGCGTAATTTGCATTTAAAGCCATGCTATTTGTTTTTCTAGATATTAAGCGTGGTCTTGTAATAAATTTATAGCCTATAATTAGATCGCTATAGAGGCGTTTGTGATAAAAATGCTGCAATGATAATAAGATAATAACCTTATGATTATTTTTAGTAACCATACAATGATCGTATACGCACCTTATGAGGGGCTCTTTTATATTATAGATAATGTTTAAGTTATTATTATCGTTATTATACTCCCAAGCTTGTTTTAGATAATTTGGTATATTTGTTGTTGAATAATAAAGTTTTTGGTCATTTGCTCTAATAGCGATAACTTTATTATTCGGCGAAATTAAAATATCTGGTTTTTGAAGAGGGTATAAATAATTACCTATAATGCCAATAAATATAATTATTACACCTAAATATTTTAATTTAGTTTTGCATATGCAGATTATTAATCCTCCACAAATTATGCTTAGAAAACTTGAATTAGTAAGGAAGCAATTATCAATATTAGCAAAGGGAAGTTTGGCAATAATTATTGCCCATTTTAATAAAATTTGAATCGATTGATCTAAAAAATGAAGCATCGTATTTTCTAGCCCTAATGGCATTAAAAGGCAGCTAATAATTGCTAAAGGCATGATAATAAATGAGCTAAAAGGTATAGCAAAAATATTAGCAAATAATCCATAATTAGAGAATTGATGAAAATGGTAAATAGCAAATGGTGCTGTAGCAAGCTGTGCAAGTAATGATGAAATTATCATGGCAAATAAAATGAGAATAAGTTTTCTTATATAGCCATCAGATTGTTCTTTTTTAAGATATTGATTACATGTATTAAACCCAGCAATTAAAACGCTAACTGCGGCAAAAGACATTTGAAAACTTGGCGATAGAAGTGATTCTGGTTGGTAAATGAGTATTATTAAGGCAGCTAAAGCAATATTTCTTAAAGAATTTGCTTTTACATCTAGCATCATAGCAATAAGTACAAGTCCTGTCATAATAAATGAGCGTACTGCTGGACTTGGCATGTTAGCAAAAATTAAATAAAACGAACTAAAGACTAATGCAAAAAATGCAGAGGCTTGTTTAATATTATAATTATTAGCAAGTAAATATGAACTAGCAAATATTGTTCGTAAGATATAAAAACTTATCATAGCAACTAAGTTTATGTGCAAACCAGAAATTGAGATTATATGTACTAATCCAGACATGCGCATAGCATCGTAGTCTTTCTTTAATATACCTCCTTGATCGCCATTAATTAAAGCAGCGGTTATTGCTGCACTACTTGCGCTCATATTTTTATATAATATTTTATTCATACAATTACGTAAATGCTGTACGTAGGATAAAAAAGAGAAAGAGGTTTCATGCTTAATAATCTCTATATCACCTACTAAAAATCCTACCGCTCCAATTTGATTAAAATAACTATCAATTCTAAAATCATAGCTATCTGGCAGTGATGGCGGGAGAGGAGGAAGTAATCTTGTTCTAAATAATATAGCATCTCCTATATTTAAATCTGGCTGTTTTGTTTTTATAAAAATTTCCTATACATCTGATCGCATATCTACTGTTTCTA
>CAZTUN010000018.1:21449-23336 GCA_964616845.1 uncultured Rickettsiales bacterium
GGGGATTTCTTGTTTAAAATTGGGCTCATTAATTTGTATATTTTCTATAATAAGACGAAAATTATCTTGTCTTAATTCAATATTTTTTACTTTTGCGCTTATATTAATAATGGCGGTTTTTTGTTTGAGTATGGGAGATTTAATAATTTTAACTTTAGTATAAGTAATTAAAATCCCAAGAGAAATTAAGAAAATAATTAGAATTGGTCGATATAAAAAATTATTTTTGCGTAATAAATAACAAGTTATTGATAATATAAATGGCAATAATAGGTAATAATATTCATAAATATCTATAGTATAATTAAAATATATCCAAATTCCTAAGCCGATAAATACAGGTAGCCATAAGACGAAATTTTGGCGGTATTCCTCATCTAGAAGCGATAATATTGAATTGATTAGTTTGTTTGTTCTTGTAAAAATAGCCAGCATAATGGTTAAGATCTATAATTATATAAGAGAAAATTCTTTTTTACTGGCACAATTATGTTATAAAGTCTGACCAGACAAACTACAAGGGAAATGTATAAAAATGATCATTACACGCTTTGCACCATCTCCTACAGGCTATCTTCATATTGGAGGAGCAAGGACAGCATTATTTAACTGGCTATTTGCAAGAAATCAGGGTGGTAAATTCTTACTTAGAATAGAAGACACCGATAAAGCACGTTCTACAAAAGAAGCAATAGATGCTATTTTCGAGGGAATGAAATGGCTTGGTTTAGATTATGATGATGAAGTTGTCTTGCAATCAAAAAACGAGTTAAGACATCGTCAAGTTGTGCAAGAGTTGCTTGATAAGGGTATGGCTTATTATTGCTATACAAGCAAGGAAGATCTCGAAGCAATGAAGCTAAATGCTATGATTAAGAAAGAATCTTTTATTTATCCAAGAATTTGGCGTGATCGTGATCCTAAAGATGCACCAAAAGGAATATCTCCTGTAGTAAGGATAAAAGCCCCTCTTAGTGGAAAGACAATTATTGATGATAAAGTGCAAGGCAAAGTTGAAGTTGCCAATGAAACTTTAGATGATTTTGTGATACTACGTAGTGATGGCAGTCCAACTTATATGCTTGCAGTTGTAAGTGATGATCATGATGCTAAAGTTACTCATATAATTAGAGGAGATGATCATCTTACTAACGCCTTTAGGCAAAAAGTTATTTATGATGCTTTGGGTTGGGACGTGCCTCAATTTGCACATATTCCATTAATTCATGGTAAAGATGGAGCTAAATTATCCAAGCGACATGGAGCTTTAGGAGTAGATGCTTATAAGGACATGGGTTATTTAGCAGATGCAATGCGTAATTATTTATTAAGGTTAGGTTGGAGCCATGGAGATGATGAAATTATTTCTACTAGTCAGGCAATAAAATGGTTTGACTTAGAGCATATAGGAAGATCTCCTGCTAGATTTGATTTTGATAAATTAAATTCACTAAATAATTATTACATGGCTCGCACGGATGATAATATTTTAGTTGATATGGTTATAAAGCATCTGAAAATTGACGCTTCACAAGCGCAATATGAAAAATTATTAGCGGGTATGTCGGGTCTAAAAACTAGAGCAAAAACAATTATTGAACTTGCCGATAATGCTAAGTTTTATATAGAAAGACCAAAAACTTATACAGAAAAGGCTCAAAAAGAATTAAGTGATAAAGGTAAAGTGATTTTGCGCAAACTAATACCAATATTTCATGGAATTACACCATGGAATCGTACTAACCTAGAAACTTGCTTAAAAAGCTTTGCTGAAAATCAAACCATGAAGCTTGGTGATGTTATGGCACCTCTTCGTGCCGCAGTAACTGGTTCTCATGCTTCACCGAGTATGTTTGAGGTTATGGAAATAATAGGAAAAGAGGAAGT
>CAZTUN010000019.1:0-14904 GCA_964616845.1 uncultured Rickettsiales bacterium
TTTCTAGAAAATTAGAAAATAAGCAAAATAATGATAATAATTTAGTTTTTCCTTTATATATACGTTCTCCAGACGCAAAAAAATCCTTATAAGTAGCGGTAATCCTAGATATTTCTTGTGTTGCAAAAAAGTCATTAGCCTTTGTTTATTAAGACAAATTTGGCTATTTTCCAGTATTGTTAATAATCTCGTTAATAAATTGCTAATAATTGCTTGCTAAGATTATTTCTAATGAAACAGTAATAAAGTTGTTACTAAAAAATTTGAGAGGTACTTATGTCTGGTTTTGAAGGGTTTATTCCTTGGAAAAGATCGCAAGAGAATGGCGATATAAATAGTGGGAATAACAAAAAAGAAAACTTAATCAATAATAGTGAGATATGTTTACGTCCATATTTGTATGATGTGGTTATCTCTGGTAATAAAGATGTTCCGTCAAAATTTATAGATTCAGTTTTGCAAGAATTTTTTCATAAGTCTGCTGTAGATCGTGAATTGATAACTGAAGATATTAATTCTGCTGGAAAAGGAATATGTGGTACATATACTAGAGAAGTTGCAGAGATGAAGATTAATGAAGTTATCAACTTTGCAAGAGAAAATAACTACGATATGCAATGCACTATGGAAAAAGGTAACAAACATGCTTTCTAAGAATTTTGAACTAACTTTACATCGCGCTTTAACAATAGCTCATCGTTGTATGCATGAATATGTTACATTGGAGCATTTATTATTAGCTTTGTTAGAAGATCCTGATGCTTTAACGGTTCTAAGTAAATGTGAAATTGATACAATAGATCTTACAAGTAAATTAAAGAACTTTATAGACAATCATTTAAAGGCTCTAGTTGTCCCAGGCAGTGCGGATGTAAAACCAACAGCTTCATTTCAAAAAGTTATTCATCGTGCTGCGATAAGTGCGCATTCTTCTGGACGTAGAGTTGTTACGGGAGCAAACATATTGGGAGAAATTTTTGGAGAGCATGATTCACATGCCGCATATTTCTTAAAAGAAAAAGGTTTAACATATTTAGATGTTATAAATCATAGTTCGAGCTCTGGAATAATAGGTTTTTCAGATGAAATTAATGAAAGCTTAAATAATGAAGCATCTAAAGGTAATTATATGAAAGAAGATCAAGATTTTGAGCCTAAGGATAAGCGTGGATTAGGAAGTTTTTCTATAAGTGCAAGTGCAGCAAAAGAAAAGAAAGAAAAAGCTGCGCCAAGTCCGCTTGAGAGCTATTGTGTCAATCTTAATAAACGAGCTTTAGATGGAAAAGTTGATTTATTAGTTGGAAGAGAAGAGGAAATAGATCGTACTGTTGAAATTTTATGTCGCAGAACAAAGAATAATCCTTTGTTTGTTGGTGAACCAGGAGTAGGAAAAACAGCTTTAGTAGAAGGTCTTGCATTAAGAATAGTAAATAAGCAAGTTCCAGAGGTTCTCTCTAAAGCAGTTATATATTCTTTAGATATGGGAGCATTGCTTGCTGGTACAAAATATCGTGGAGATTTTGAAGAGCGCATGAAGCTTGTTATAAATGAAATAGAAAAATTACCATTGGCTATTTTATTTATTGACGAAATACATACAATTATAGGAGCTGGATCTACTAATGGTGGCGCACTGGATGCAAGCAATCTTTTAAAGCCAGCCCTAGCAAGACGTGATTTTAGATGTATGGGTTCTACCACACATAAAGAATATCATAACCATTTTGAAAAAGATAAGGCCTTAATTAGAAGATTCCAAAAAATTGAGGTTGAAGAGCCAGATGAGGAATTATGTATAAAAATCTTAAATGGTTTAAAACCTTATTATGAAAGTTATCATTCAATCAGATATTCTGACGATGCTATAGAGTCGGCAGTAAGGCTATCTGCTAGATATATAAATGATAGAAAACTACCAGATAAAGCAATTGACGTTATTGATGAAGCAGGTGCACATCAAAAATTATTGCCTAAAGATAAAAGGTCTAAGGTTATAAGCTCGACTGAAATTGAAGAAGTAATTGCAAAAATTGCAAAAGTACCGACATTGTCAGTAAATGCTAATGAGACTATAAAGCTAAAAGGCTTAGAAGAACATTTGCAAAAAGTGATATTTGGTCAAAATGATGCTATATCGCAATTAGTTGGTGCAATAAAGTTATCTCGTGCTGGTTTGCGTGAAAAGAAAAAACCTATAGGAAGCTATTTATTTACAGGACCTACAGGAGTTGGAAAAACAGAACTTGCAGTACAAATAGCAAAACATTTTAATATGGAGCTAATTCGTATTGATATGTCTGAATATTTAGAGCAACATTCTATAGCGCGCTTAATTGGAGCACCTCCAGGATATGTAGGATTTGAACAAGCAGGATTGTTAACGGAATCTATAGAAAGAAATCCTCACTCTGTTCTACTTTTAGATGAGATAGAAAAAGCTCATAGTGATATATATAATATATTATTGCAAGTTATGGATTATGGTAGACTTACTGATAATAATGGTAAAGTTTTAAATTTTAGAAATTGTATTATTATTATGACAAGTAACGTTGGATCAAGCGATAGTTCTGTTTCTGCTATAGGATTTAATCGCAAGCAGGACATAGAGCATGATGGTCAGGCGGTAAAGCGTATATTTAGTCCTGAATTTAGAAATAGGTTAGATGCAATTATTCCATTTATGCCATTATCTCCTGTAGTAGTTGAGAAAATAGTTGATAAGTCGGTTGAGGATCTCAAGGCTCAATTAGCAGACAAAGCTGTATCAATAACTCTTAGTGCTAAAGTAAAAAATTATTTAGCAGAAAAAGGTTATGATATTAATAATGGAGCACGACCAATGGAAAGAATAATCAATGAAAATGTTAAAAAGCCATTGGCGGAAGAGTTATTGTTTGGTAAGTTAAAAAATGGCGGTACAGTAAAAGTTGATATAAAGGGTGAAAAATTAGTTTTTAACTGTAAAGAAAATAATTTATCAGTAAAAGAGAAATCTCATCAATAAAAAATTATGATAAGTATATTTTAGATTAATTTTGGCGGGATTATAAAAGGTAGAGTATAATTATGAAGTCACCAGATAATGTTTCTGCAAAGCGTAAAAATGATGCGGTAATTACTGTTTGCCAAGATAATATAGCAAATACTATTTCTATAAGCTCAATTAATCGTGCAGCAGAAAAACTTACTGGTTACAGACAACTAGAATTAGCTGATAAGAGTATAACTACAATATTGCCAAATAATATTAGAGATATTGTAAATAGTTATGTTGATTATACAGACGAATTAAATGATTTGGCAGGAGTATTAAGGAAAGTTTCTGACTTTCATGTGCTAAATCGTAAAGGAGAAGAAATACCAGTTAGTTTAAAAGTCTTTTATCAAGTAACAAATGATTCAAATAAACTTTATTTTGAATTATTGATGAGAGATATAAGCTTAATTAACAATTTGGCTATTCTAAAAAATAAGGTCGCTCTTCCAGAGAGTTACTCTAAAGTTGGAGCTACATTATTAAGTGAAGAAGTTTTGCTAAGTAACATGCAATTAATTAGTGATTTTTGTAAAACTTATCCAATTGAAATATCTGTAGCGTTGGTTGCAATAGATGATGCTGCTAATCTTGCCAGCATGAATAATACTAGCGTTGAAGAATTGGTAGAGCAATTAGCAGTAAAAGCTAAAAAAGCTTTTCGTACTGATGATATTATTGGAATAGTTGAAGGCAAATATATCTGTGCAATTTTATTTGATTGTAGCGCGTCAGACGCTCAAAAAGCTCTGTCTAGGGTTAAAAATAAAATACAACAGCTAAGCATAAGAACAGAAAATAGAAATTCACCTATATTACTAAATATAAGTACGGGATATATGCAAATTATTCCAGGTGATACTCCACATCATATAATAGATCGTTGTAAAAGTGCTATCATGAAGGCTCAGGATGCTGGAGGTAGTAGGATATATGAAGTAATGAGTTAATTTGTTGCTTATATATATAAATCAATATAACATTCCGAGCATAATTATTTATCACTATGCTATAAAGCAAATAGCCAAAATTTTATGTTGCATTCAACAATATTAGATTATTTATTTACGGATATATCAGAAATTTCTGGCATGAATCCTAGGTTATATAAGTTATTTAAGAAAATTGCAGGTAATAAAATTATAGATTTATTGTATCATTTACCTGCATCATATATCGACCGTAGAAATATGCCCAATATCAGCGATATGCAGGACGGTCAAGTTGTTACTATTGCGGTAACAGTTGGCGAGTATAATAAAAAAAGAATTTATGATAATAAACCACCAGTTAAGATTCCTGTTTTTGATAAAACAGGTACTTTAGATATAGTATTTTTTAATATCTATCCTAAGTATATATTGGCAAATTTATCATCAAATTCTCAAAAAGTTATTAGTGGTAAAGTTGAGAAAGTTGGAACAAAATTTCAGATTGCTCACCCTGACTATATATCATCTGTTGATAACTTAAAATTTATAAGAAGATTAGATCCAATATATCCACTGACAAAAGGAATTACCCAGTGGCAGATAATAAAAATAATTAGAAATATTTTAGCAAAGATACCTGATTTACCAGAATGGCATGATCAAGATAAATTAAAACAACATGGTTGGGCTAGTTGGAAAGAATCTATAGTTTCCTTACATAATATTAAAGAAGAAAATATATTGAGTTTTAATAGTAGAGCAAGGTTGAGGCTTGCTTATGATGAGTTATTGGCGGCTCAATTATTATTAAAATTAGCAAGGTATCATTTATATTCTAAGTCGCAAGGACAAGTTATAAAGGGTAGCGGTTATTTAAGACGCAAATTATTAGAATTATTACCCTTTGAATTAACGCCAGGACAGAAGAAAGTTATTAAAGAGATAGCAGATGACCAGCAATCAACTCAGGCAATGCTAAGATTATTACAAGGAGATGTAGGTAGTGGTAAAACTGTAGTAGCTTTATTTGCAATGCTAAATGTTGTAGAGACATCTAAGCAAGCTGCTCTTATGGTTCCAACAGAAATTTTAGCACGTCAGCATTATAAATGGATATTGGATATTACTAAAGATTTGGGAATAAATGTTGCTTTATTAATATCTGGACTTAAGAGTAAAGAAAAAAAATTTATTTTAGAGCAGTTGGCGCAAGGTAAAATAGATATAATAATAGGAACACATGCTTTAATAGAAGAGAAGGTAATATTTAAAGATCTAGCTTTAGCAGTGATTGATGAACAACATAGATTTGGTGTAGAGCAACGTAGTATATTTAACAATAAAGGTAAATTTGTTGATATGCTACTTATGACAGCAACGCCAATTCCTAGAACCTTAACTCTTACAAATTATGGCGATATGGAATGTTCTTTATTAAAAACTAAACCAAAGGGCAGAAAACCGATAGATACAAGAATAATGTCGATAAAAAAAATAGATCAGATTATTAATGGTTTTGCGAGGGTAATGGCTAGAGGTGAAAAGATCTATTGGATTTGCCCATTAATAGAAGAATCAGAAAAGCTGGATCTAGTAGCAGTAAATCAGCGTTTTTCTGTTATAGAAAAAATATATCCCAATCAAGTAGGACTTATTCATGGCAAGATTCCAGCTCTAGAAAGGGACGAAATAATGAAAGAGTTTAAAGAAGGAAAATTATCTATTTTAATAGCAACAACGGTTATTGAGGTAGGAGTAGATGTTGCAAATGCTACTGTAATGGTTATAGAACACGCAGAAAGATTTGGTATTTCGCAGCTCCACCAACTACGTGGCAGGGTTGGGCGCAGTGACTTGCAATCATCTTGTATTTTAGTTTACGATAAATTAAATGCAATAGCTTTAGAAAGGTTAAGAGCACTAAGATCAAGTAACGATGGTTTTTATCTAGCAGAAATTGACTTAAAATTGCGAGGAGGAGGGGAAGTGTTAGGTATTAAGCAATCAGGTCTACCTAGCTACAAATTTGCAGATTCAATAATAAATAACCAATTATTAGAAGAAGCAAATCAGGAAGCAGAATATCTTATAAAGACAGACCCAAACTTAATCTCCTCACGCGGACAAAATTTAAGGAATTTATTGTTATTATTTAATGGACAGGAACAGATAAGTAATCTTAGGGCGGGATAAATATTAATAAGTTAATATATTAAATTATATCTTAGCATTAAGCATTATCAAAAGCTCAGATAAATTAATTTGCGTTGGGTGGTCTATATGCAAATTAACTATTTATTAAATATTTAGACTTAAAATAGCCTGAAATGTAATATTACATAAAGGCTTAAGTTATGAGTAAAAATATTCTAGGTATAGTAGATACGCCAATTAGATCTTTGCTAAATGATCTATTAAAACAGGGAAAATCTACAAAAGAAATTCTTGCTTTTATAGATGCAGCGAATTTATTTTTAGATGAAGTAGCAAAGCTTAATCTTCCTATGGAAATCCCAGCAAATGTAAGTTTCTTGGGAAACGAAAAATCAAGAAAAATAATTATAGAAGAAATTGTAAAATCAACAAAAAATAACGATTTATATAAAAAAATTAGTAATTTATATTTTACATCTAAAGACTTAAAATTTTCTATAGAAAAAGAAAAATATGCTCTAAAAATCTTAAAAAATAATATAGAATTATTAGGCAATTTAGATAAAGATACAGATCACTTATGTTTATTTGTATTTGATAAGATCAAGCCTAATAATATATTTGCTGAAAAATTCTTTAGAAGAATTAAAGGCAATAAATTGCCTAAAATATCTAGTATATTAAGTGATAAATATAACAATGCATTAAGGGCTCTATATGAAGCCTCTTCAATTACGGAAATTTTAAAATTTCTTATAGAATATAGCTTATTTAAAAATATTTTGATTATAAATGGAAATAATAAAATTGCTTATGGAGTTGGTAAGGACTTAAAGAAATTGCTAGGAAAATATAGTAATTCATATGAAAAACTATTTTATGAAGTTCTAAATCAGATAGATGGATTAATTGATGATATATATAAAAGAAACTCTAGTAATATTAATATATATCAAGATAATAATATTGATAATATTATTACAAAAGCTCAAATAGTTTTGCAAAATATAATTAAGCCCTTACTGTTAGAAATAGAGTTATTAATACAAGCCATCAGAAAGCATGATAATGATAAAAATGAAGCAAGGTTAATTACTTTGCTACATAATAATTTTAACTCTATCTCTAAAGATATTGAGCATAATTTTATAAATAAAATTATAGAAGAGGTTGCGTTTAAGCTTAATATTAATGCGGATGATAATAAATATATAGATAAAAATATTGGTCTAAAACTTAAAAACTTAATAATAAATAATATAAATTCATCTAATCTAAAAACAGTGATTAATCTTGGTAATAGATTTCATTTAAAATTGATCGCTCAATCGTTAGTAAGTCAAACTAGTAAAGCTTGCAATGATGCAATATTAGTAAAAAATAATAGAATTTCTTCTGATAGTTATCCGATTATAATTAATAATACTATAGAATTAAAAGAGTTAGATAGTAAGATAAGGGGTGCAGTTAATGAGGCTGTAACAATGCTTGCAAATATTTATTATGATATATTGGTGAAACTGAAGCTTAATAAAACTTCAGATAAAGATTTAAAAGATAATTTAATTAACATAATAGCCTTTAGAAAATCTAAAAATTATATTTTTCTTAGTAAGAAAAATATAAAAACACAAGAATTAGAAAAAATCACTAAAAATATATTGGAAAATATAGGAAGCGATAAGATTCGTAAGAATTTATTAAATCAATTGGCTCAATTAGAAAAAGAAAATTCTTTAGCAATTATATCTTCTCAATTTAAAGAAAGATTAGTAGATGAAATTATATTAGCAATTTTAAATAAATTATCTATTCACTCTCAAGAAATAATCTCTCTAGAAGGAAAAATTTGTACAGAAAAGCTTATCGTACTAAGGAATTTAATTAAAAATTCGTTAAAAGATAGTGATATAAGATTAGTTAGTGAAAATTTAGATAAAATAGCAGAGATTTTATCTAAGGGTGAAAATCAGATTATAAAAAGAGGCGATCATAAATTTGCTTTCACAATTGCAAAAGAATTTTACGATGAAAAAGAAAAAATTCATCACATAAATATTAATAAGCTTGGAGCAGTAATAAATTTAGTAATGCAGGAATTTAAAAAAACTTCCAAAAATTCTCTTGCTAAAATAAATACAGCTTCACAATATTTATTTGCATTCAATGATTTTTTAATTTCTGGTGATGAATTATGCGAGAAAAGAAAATTAGAAATAGTTGAAAAATCACTGAAGAAGTATGAGTATGAAGGCTATAGTTTCACAAGTAAAGGCAATTTTAATCTTTTAGTAGAAAATTATAATAAATCATTTTCAAGGCAAGAATTTATACATACTATATTGCAAAATCAAAAGACAGCTGCAATTGTTGATTTAATAAGATCTAGTGGTACAGAATTAGAATCTCAAATTAGTAAAATGATTGAATTAACTTTAGTGCAATATTTTAAAGTTGGTTTCAATGAAATAAGATCTGAAAAAATTAAATTCTTAAAAGAGGCAATAAAGCAGCTTATCATTGCCAATAAAGTTGATAAAACCAACTATCCAGAAATTTTATTAGAAATAAAAGATGTATTGCAAAAAGATATAATAAAATTAAAACCACAAAATAATAAGGCAATAATAATAGATATTTTATCAGATAAATTAAAAGCCCCTGAAAATATAAATAGATTAAATAAAATAATGCTGAAGGCTTTAAATAAATTTAACAAAGAAAAGGATATGGAAAGTAATTATTTATCCAAAGCTTTAGTAGTTAATCCTAATCCGGAGATAAAATATAGAATTGATGCTCTTAAAAATAATAGAGAAAAACTCTATGAAGCAAAATATGGTAATAATCTAGCAGTTAAAGCTGAAATTATTGATCTTTGTAGTTATAATTTACTAGACGTATATATTCGTAGAGATTTATTTGCTTTAACAAAAGTAAAACAGTCGTTTATGCGTAGAATGGATGAATTTGTTCATAAATCATTAACAATATATCCTAATTTACTAACAGAGATGTTAGAATATGATTTCCAGCAAAACATAATTTCTGATATTTTAAAATATAAAGATGATAGCTTTATTAGTTTAAAACCTTATTTATCTATAGTTTCTATAGTTAGAAAGCGTAAAGATTTAAAAAGCCTAAAAGATAATAATTTAAAATTAACTTCTTCTTATAAAGATAAGCTAAAATCGTTAGAAACTAGATTAACAATAGAACTAAATGCTCAAGAAGAATCTGAAGGAGCATTGCGATATGAAGATATTTTAGAAAAGCTATTATTACAAAGAAAAGGCTTATTAAGCAAAGCAGATGAGAGTTTATTAGCTCAATATATAATAAATGCATATGAGCATTTAAGAATGATAAACTTTAGCTATATAAACAACCAAGTAAAATCTAAAAATCATAATTGCAATCAAGCAAAAACTATTCCTTCGATTATAAACCAGCTTAATACAAGCATTTTAGGTATTTCTTCTGGTGAAATTGCCTAAGATAAATCATTAATTTAATAAAATTTTAATATTTGCAAATTATAATCTGTTAAGATTTTATTAAATATCTTTTGCTAAAATCTATAATACTAGTAACATTTATATATGTAGGTACATATGTTTGGATTACCGTTATTACCTTTAGGTTTAATTAGTGATGTAAGTAAAGCAGTAAGAGTATTAGAGTTTTTAGATACTGTTGGGGAAATGCTTCCAGATAAAGAAAAAAGCAGGTTACGAGAAATTGCTGAGCAGGAAGATATAGATAATGATATAGATAAGTTTTTAGCAAAAAGAAAAGAAATCAGAGATGCAGCAAAGGTATCTGTAAATATCGCAGGATTAGGGCAAAGACAAGTAAATCCTACAATGGCACAAGCATTAGAAAAAAACGATGAAAGAAAGAAAGCTCAAGAACAAAGAAAACAACTTTCTAATCAATTGCAAGATGATGAGATAAGTAAAGGTGGAGTAGATAAAGTTTCCGATATAAAAGAAGTGTTAGGCAAAGTATCAGATGTATTTGCCATAAGAAAAGGTCAGGTTGAGACAAGATTAAAGCCGACTAGTTTTTTTGGTAAATTATTTTTTCCTCTAACAAAAAGGAAGAGAATTCAAACTCTTGAGGAAGAATTACAAAATAGATATGATCAGATAATATATACACTTTATACAGAAGAAGATCCAAAAAATATAATTAAACCGATAGTGGATTATTGTTTACTTAGGTCAGAAATACTTGGTGCGGATCATCAAGAATCTAAGAAAGAGGCTGCTAGAATTATAAATGAGTTATGTGGTGAACGAGGAAAGTTACAAGTTGATAGAAAATATCACTTTTCAACTGTGCCACAAAATATGCAAACTATTTGGGAAACCTCATTAAGATTGAGCAATATAGGGCAAAAAAGTTTTGCTGAGGCAAGAAAAGCAAAAGATGCAAATAGAATAATTGCTCAAATAAAAGAAGTGTCAATAAAAATTAATCGTTATATGGAAGGTGAAGTTAACAGAGAAATAAGAGAAAGTGAAAAAGCAGCAAATACACAAAGAAATTTAGGTCAAAAAATAAAATCTGCTTTGGGTTTAGATAATACTCCTGACTTAACTAACAATTATACAAGAGAGATTGTTGCTAACGCTGCCAGAATCTTATCAGCGCAGCCAAAAGGCGGATTATTTTTGAATCCTAGAAAAGCTAAAATATTAGAAGATAAAATAGAGCGTTTAGTAAACTCTGGTGCATTATCTATCAAGACTGAAGATCTAGAAAATCGTCAATATCATGATATCTTTAGCCAAGAATTAATTAGTGCCATTAACAGAAAGCAAGTTATAGTAAGGAATCAAGATAAAGGTGAAGGGCATTATTCTTTAACAATTAATAAGAGCTTAGCAGAAAAGGAGCTAGATCTTTCTCTAAGGATTTCGTTTGAATCTGCATCAAGAAGAATTGATGAGATGAAATATAAAGCATTAATGGATATAGACCCTAACAATTTATCAGAAAATTTAGTTAACAAATTTAGTATATCATTAGAAAAATTTATTGAGAATGGATCGTTACGTTCATTATCTAAAGAAGAAAAGCAAGAACTATCAGTAAAATGTAATGGTATAATTGAAAAAATCAATCCGCAAGGAGAGAACTATCAAGCATCTTTAAGGAGGTTAGAAAAAGCAAAAGAGTCTTTAAAAACAACAACTATAGACGCAAGAAATCAACAAAATAATTCTGTAGCAAATCGTATAATAACAAATGCAGCAAGAAAAATTTCTAACAAAGCAGGAGAAGCAGAACACTTAATTAAGCCTAGTCGTGTAACTGAGTTAGGAAATTATTTAAAAACATCAATAGACTCTATAACTAATAATGATAATTTTATTAATAAAGATGAATTCTACGAAATTATAGAAAATAAACTAAATGAATCTAGAATATTAATTAGTAACCCTAATCGTAATAAAGATGGTCAAGTAAAAGCTGGATTTTTTGAAGTAACTATTGCAAAAGATCAACGAGCTGCTTTAGGGCTTAATATAGATGCTTTAGTAACAAAAGCTAGAAATTCTTGGTATGAACAGTACTACCTAGAATTATTAGAAGAAAATAATTCTATAGCAAGATTAGAAGGTAATGAGCATAAGAATGATAGGAAGGAACAATATAAAACAAGGTTAGAAGATGCACTTGAACAACCTTTAAGACAATATTTGTCTAATGCTGAAAATAAGATTGCTAAGCTTCAAGCGATTAATGAGCAAATGCGTGATCAAAATCAGCCTCAAGTAGATGGTATTCAGAGAGCACCAAATAATAATCCTCAAGGTGATTATAAAATAGCTGACGATATTATTAAAGCTGCTCTTATTAAACTAGGAGCAAAAGGATCAAGTATAGAAGATAATATTAAAGATGAAAGAATAGCAGAATTAAGAAATTTTATTAATACAGTTACAACGCAAAATGATTCTATAACTAGATTAGCTAATTTTGCAAATTTATTTGCAGATAAATTAAGCGCAGATAAGCTTTTGTTTAGAAAACTAGGACGCCATGATAAACCTTTTACCATAGCTGATAAAATTAGAGGGAATATAGATATAGATACAGAAGATTTTGCCAGGGATTTATTTTGTGATTCTGTACTATCAATGGTTTTGCAAGTTGAATCATTAAATGGGAATATGGCGGAAGCTAAACTCAATATAATGCGTCAGCAAGTAAAAGAAACTATAAAATATATAGCAGTTAATCAATTAAATAGATCTCTAGCTAAGAAAATATTTACAGGGATAAAAAATAAACAAATTATAATTAATCAAGCAGATAAACAAGATCAAGTTGCAGATAGAAGAGGATCGTGGTCTAGAGCAGCTGAAGGTTTAGTTGGTGTCACACATCATGACTATAGTATTAATCCTAAATATAGTGGTTCTGCGCTAACAGATGCAATGAACGCTATTAAAAAAACTATAGTAGACAGAGGAGATAATCAATCATTAGATTCTTCTATTATAGAAGGAGAGGGAGTGGCTGTAGGAAATCCATTACAAGCTGAAAATCCACAAGAAGATGAATTAACAATAGATATACAAAAATTTCCATCACGTACATTATTGGGCAAAAAAGATATTTTATCTCGTCATATGGATATAGCTGTTTTTACAAGTGATTATATAAAATTACTAAAGCTTGCTAATGCAACGGTGGCACTTAATAAAAATGACGAAGAACTTATATATTATAGAGACCAAATAGTAAGAAATTTATCTAAAAAAGAGTGGAGCGAAGGTAATAAAAAACAATATCGTGAATTTATAGATATCCTAGACGACATCTTAGCAGAAAAGAAAGATATAGTTTCGCCTAAAAAACCTATAAAACTAGCTAAAGGTGAAATTATAAGACCTATGGCACTAGAGGAAATTAGGCAAATAAGACTAGACGTAATAGCAAATGGCGCTATTGATAATACAAAAAAATTAATAGGTGAAGATAGTGACCATCATAAATTGCATGAATTATACTCAAAGCCGAATCAAAATAAAGCAACAAGAGATAAAATAGATAGTTATTTTGATTATGTTGCTGCACAAACTGGAGTTAGAATTAGTGGGGTAGCATCAGGTGATTTTTCCTTACAATATGCTTCTGACAAATCAGATCAAGCAAAAATTTATCATGAATTATTTGGCTGTGCTAAACAGATAGATGATTTTATAAAACATATAGATGAGGTTAAATCTTTTGCGGATTATATGGGTTCTATTGCTACAAATAGATTAAAAAGAACGGTAGAACTTGTTGCGCCTCAAGCTCAAGACCAAGCTCAAGACCAAGATCAAGACCAAGATCAAGAAGAAGAAATACAGATAGCACCCGCACCTGTTGCGCAAAAACAGCTAATAGTTAGAAAACGAGAATTAGATACTCCCCAAGAGATTGTTAGAAATATTCTCGAAACTAAAGCTGCTAAATTAAATAGTAAAAAAAGTCATTTAATTGATCCAGTTAAAGAAGGAAATTTAGTTGAGTTTGTTGCTTTATCTCTGGAATTAAAGGAAAATTATGCTGAGCAATTGAAAAATAATGTTAGGTTATCTAAAAAACCTCAATATATTCTTAGCTATAATGATAGCCTAGATAAGGAGATAGATAAATTAAGGAATAAAAAAATTCTTAAAATTATAGAAAAAGCTGCAGAAATAAAATTAGAACGCAGTGTTAGTGTAGATAATTTATTCAAAACAGATAAGTATAACTTATTAGTACAAGTAGTAGGAAAAGAAATGGCTAATTCTAATACTACTATTGGCGAATTAGCAGTAACAATTGCAGATAAATATATGACGCCATCAAGAACAGGAAATCATGAACTAGCTATAAATAAAGATGAAATAGATAAAACTCTAAAACAACATATTACACCAAAGGGTGAAGATTTTAATCCATTAATAATTAAGGCTATTAGATCTTTTGCTCTAGAAAATCATAAAAAATTAGGTGATGTAGAAAAATACGCTAAAAGATTAGACGATTTAGAAAGTAAGCCACATATGCTTAAAGCAAATATGGAGGCAGGTAAATATGATACTTTAATTGCATTATTACAAAGAAAACGTGATGAAATAAAAGATGGTGTAGATAAAGATAATCAATTAGAAGCATATTGCAAAAGTTTATTAAAACCTTCAAAAGGAAATAATATTGTAAGTATACAAGATCCACAAACAATTCTAAAATATCCTAATGCTTTGCTGCAACAATCAAAGCAAACGAGTATTTAAACACTTCCATGGTTAAGTAAAATGTTGCAAATAATACGAGCAGATTGTTGGCTAGGAGAGATATTTTGATTATTAGATAATAGTTTAATTGCGTGTAAGTTTTTTTGTTTTTGTTGCTCTATAAGAGATGGGTTATTTTTATATTTTAATATGGCTTGAGCAAGGTTATTTGCGCTACATTGAGATTGAATAAATTCAGGAATAATATTTTCTTTCGTAAGGATATTTATTAAAGTAATAGATTTTACTTTTATCATCATTTTAATTATCAGATAAGAAATAAAATTTACTTTATAGGCAATAATCATAGCAATCCCAGCTCGCGCAATTTCTAAACTACTAGTTCCTGATTTTACTAGAGCAAAATCACTAGCGGCAAAAGCGTCTTGTTTTGCCTCTTTATTATTGGCGTCAATAATAATTATATTGTTAAATTGATCTTTAGTTTCATTAATAATTTGTTCTTTTAAATTACTTATTGCAGGAATAA
>CAZTUN010000019.1:14914-21598 GCA_964616845.1 uncultured Rickettsiales bacterium
ATATTTTAAGTAATTTATTAATTTCTGTTTTACGACTTCCTGGCATGGCTAATAAGACAAAGCTGTTAGAAGAAATATTATATTGCTTAAGAAATCTTGCTTTATTGCCTGTAAAATATTCTTTCTCAATAATTGGATGGCCAACAAAGTTAGTTGCTAAACCTTCTTTTTCAAAATAAGGAGGTTCAAATGGCAATATAGCTAAGAGGTGATCGAATAATTTAGCAAATTTTTTAGCTCTCTGTGGTTTATATGCCCATACAGATGGTGCAACATAATGAAGCAAAGGGAATTTGCCCTTACCGATTTTTTTGGCTAGACGACAATTAAAACCAGGAGAATCAATAGTAATTAATATATCTGGATTTATTTGGCGGATATTTTCTACGGTTTGATTAAGCCTAGATAATAAATTAGGAATATAAGGTAATACCTCAAAAAAACCCATAAGAGATAATTCTTTCATAGGGAAGAGACTACTAAGACCTTGTTCGGTCATTTTTTCACCGCCAATTCCAAAAAATTCTATATTAGGGTATATTTCCTTCAATGCTGACATTAATCTTGCGCCAAGCAAATCTCCAGATTGCTCTCCAGCAACAATGTAAATTTTTTTAGAACTAGTTTTTCTTTCTAAGGTCATTTAGTCCCTATTAAAAACATGCCGTATTCATCTAGTTTATTTTTTACGGTTTGACGATCTATAATTACAGTAAATCCCGCTTGTAGTGCAATACCATATAAACCAGATTGATAGGCATTATCTATAGTTTGCGGACCAATAGTAGGTAGATCAATCCGTACATCTTGATTATCTTTTTTGCGCTTAACTAAAATAGCACCTTGGCTATTATCAGTTTTTAGATTTTTACAACGTTTTATTAATTCATCTGTGCCTTCAATTGCTTCAATGCCTAAGATAACTTTATTTTGAATAATTAGTCCTTGTCCTACATCAAAAGGACTTAAATTACTTAGTAATCGGGTAGCAAATTCTATATCTGCTAAATAGGACTGATCTGGTTTTTTACTACTAATTACTTCCTCTTGAACTATAAGTTGTGGAGCTATGTCAGAAATTTGCAGAATTTTAAAACCATTTTCTTCAAAAAAGCTCAATACTAAAGAAAGTAGAGCATTATCGCCTTGTATAAATGACTTAGTAAGTTTTGTGAGTAATTTTATTCCCCCTGCATCTGGACGCAATGCTGACCATTTAGGACGATTTATTTTTCCAACAAACAATATTTGTTCAATATTATTACTTTTTAACCATTTAATGGTTTTACCAACAGAAGCTATATTTATATTAAGATAAGGAACATTGGTTATTGATGGCTGGCGATCAACATAAACCACAAAAGGGTTGAAATTATTTTTTAAGCAGGAAGAAATAACAATATCTGGAAGAAGTCCGCTACCTGCTATTATACCAATTAAGTTATTATTGCTCATTATCATTATTTACAGATTGATTTTTAGGCTGACAAATAGATCTACTCTCAGAATTTTTTATAAAGTCTACAATTTCAGCTACCTCATTATGTTCTGAGAACATTTTTTTTGCATCTTCTATTCGTTCATTTAAAGTACCCTCTGGAGAGAAAATTAAACGATAAGCACTACGCAAGATGCTAATTTTTTCTTTACTAAATTGACGACGCTTTAAACCAACTAAATTAAGACCCATTAAGCTAGCTCTTTCACCATTTGCTTGCCCATAAGGTATTATATCACTATCTATACCAGACATGCCGCCAATCATGGCATGATGACCTATGCGTACAAATTGATGTATACCACATAGACCACCAATTATAGCAAAATCACCAACCATAACATGTCCTGCAATTGCAGTACTATTTGCAACAATAACGTTATTACCAATAGTGCAATCATGAGCAACATGGCTATTTGCCATAAATAAACAGTTATTTCCTATTTTAGTAACCATACCTCCGCTATTTGTTCCACGATGGATAGTTACGTTTTCTCTTATATTATTATTATTGCCGATAATTACAGAAGAATCCTCGCCACTATATTTTAAATCTTGTGGTGCAAGACCTATGGCAACGAAAGGATATATAGTATTACCATTACCTATAGATGTTCTACCATCTATAACAACATGAGAAATTAAAGTATTATTATCACCTATGGTTACATTATCGCCTATAATGCAATAAGGACCTATCTCAACATTATTACCTATAATAGCTTTACTACTTACTAGAGCTGATTTGTGAATTTTATTTTTTCTCATTAGCTTTCCATTATTTTAGCTGTAACAATTGCTTCGGCAACTTTCTTATCTTGGACATAAGATTCGCACTTCATTTTCCAAACCGAGCCACGACTTTGTAGGGTTTGGACATGAAAATACAAGCTATCTCCTGGAGTAACAGGTTTCCTAAATTTAGCATCATCTATCGACATAAAATATACTAATTTACCATGCATTTCTTGTCCAAGAGATTTTACTACTAAAATTGCAGAACTTTGAGCCATAGCTTCAATAATTAAAACTCCAGGCATCACTGGTTTTGTAGGAAAATGTCCAACAAAATGAGGTTCGTTAATAGTAACATTTTTTAAGGCAACAATCTTTTTACCTTGTTCAAAATGTACCACTCTGTCTACTAATAACATAGGGTAGCGGTGAGGTATAAGAGTTATAATCTCATCTATATCAATTACTGTTTCTGAATAATGATTTACGCTCATAAACTATCCTTCTTATCGTTCTTGTTAGTCATATTTTTCAATATAATATTTTGTCTATGCCATTGCTTTATAGGTAAGGACGGCGAACCACCAACAATCTGTTTTGGTTCAATATCGGTCATTACTCCACTTTGAGCGGCTATATTTACTAAGTCTCCTATATTTAAATGCCCTGCAATACCTACTTGTCCACCTATAACTACATAATTGCCACATTTAGTACTGCCTGAGATTCCAACCTGTGAAACTACGATACAGCCAATACCAAGCTCAACATTATGACCTATTTGAACTAAATTGTCTATCTTGCACCAGTCTTTTATAATGGTATCTGGTCCAGAACCGCGGTCAATGCAAGTGTTTGCGCCAATATTTACGTTGTTGCCAATTAAAACCCTACCTAGCTGAGGAACTTTTATGTGCATGCCTTTATCTGTGGCAAAGCCAAAACCTGCATATCCAATTCGTGCGCCAGGTTTGATAATAACATTATTGCCAATTATGCTATGAGTTATAGAGCAATTGCTATGAATCTCACAATTATCACCAATTTTAACATTTGCGGCAATTGTAGTATTGGCAAATATTTTGGTATTATTGCCAATTATAACTTTATCTCCAATAACCACGCCTTCTGCAATATAACAGTTATCGCCAATTATAGCACTTTTAGCTATTGCTGCGGTTTGACCAATAAATTTACTATGGTTATTTTCTGTTTCTGGAAAAAAACTTGCGGCTATTTTTGCATAGGCTACATAAGGAGCATTAGTAATAAGAAGAGGCATGTTTTTAGGAGCATAATTAATATATTTTTCTGCAATAATACAAGCCCCAGCTTTACTATTTTCTAAGGTTGATAGATATTTTGTATTATTTAAGAAAGTTATATCATCTTCAGTTGCGTGATTAAGAGATGCTACGCTCTTGATTATTTTTTTTGCAAAATCAGGAGAGGATAGGGTGCAGGTTCCTATACTAGATAGTTGTTCTAGTGAATAAGGACCTGCATTATAGAAAAAATTTTCATCAACCATATTTTAAACGCAAATCCTACTACTTAGTTTTTATTACAGGAGCTTGAACTTGAACTTTAGGCAATTTTTTATTTAATTCTTGTAATACATCATTAGTAATATCAAATTCTGGTTTTACATAAGCTACTTGCAATTTATAAATAGCAAGGTCAAAATTTTTAGATTTCGCTAAATCAGAAACAATTTGTTGTATAGAATTATTTATAACGTTCAAGGCATCTGCAAGAGATTTGTCAATAGCTTCGCGTTTTACTTGTACATCACGTTGTACTGCAGTGTATTTATCTTTAAATTGATTGCGCTTTTCTTCGTAAGCTTTTGCAGAAAGAACAGAGCGTTTTTTTGCTAGATCTTCATCTTCTTTCTGTAATTCCAATTGTTTATTTTTTATCTCAGCACCAAATTTATCGTGCATTTCTTTAACTTGAGTGCGAACGTCAGCAGCAGCAAGAGATTGTTCTACAATTTTTTGCATATCTAGTACTGCAATAGATTTTGGATTATTTTCAGCATATGCAAAACTAAAGCTACTTATTAGTAAAGCAATTGAAAGAAATATGTTTAATAAAAATTTTTTCATTTGTAATTTCCTTTTCTAAATTAAAATTTAGTACCAAAGTTAAACTGTATATTTTGCGTTTTGTCAAAACTTTCTTTGCGGATAGGTGCTGCTATATCAAGAGATATAGGACCAAGAGGCGATGACCAAGAAACGCCAACACCAGTTGCAGCTCTTAAATAATTAGCATTATAAAGTACTCCCTTATCTCCAGAATTAAATAAGCTTGCAGCATCAAGAAACACAGATCCTTTAAAATCAAGTTCTTTAGGAAGACCTAAAGGAAAGAATAATTCACTTGATCCAAAATAATAATCTTTACCACCTAGAGCATCATTTGTTGTTCTGTCGCGAGGACCAATACCTGCAATATTGAAGCCGCGGATCATGTTACTACCGACAAAGAATTTTTCATTAATTCTTGGTTGTACTCCACCATAGCCACGAATATCTCCTGCTCTACCGCGTAAATTAAATACTACATCATCACCGTAAACTGGTAAATAATAAGCAGCTTTACCTTCGTGTTTTATATATTGTGAATTTCCACCAAGACCAGCTACTTCTTGATTCATTTGTAGCATATATCCATTGGTAGGATCTATAGCACTATTACGACGGTCATAAACTAAAGAATGACCAACAATAGAAGCAACATTAGTTCCTTGTTGTTCTCTTACAAATAAAGATGCTCCAGATTGAATATCGCCAACATTAGTTTCTTGAAGTGTATAATAAACATTGTGGCGAAGATATTCGCTTAAAGAGTAAGACCCTCTTAAGGTTAAGCCAACAGTTCTACTGCTAAAAGAGCTTTGACTAGATTGATCAAGTGTTGTTTTAAAAACATCAAATCCAGCTGAGAAATCTTTATCAAAGAAATATGGTTGGGTGTAGCCAAAATTAGTTTGCGAACTTATAGCAGATTGCTGATAAGCTAATCTTACATCTTGACCAGTTCCAAGAAGATTGCGTTCGCGTAAACTAATATTTCCTAAAGGGCCATCAGTTGTAGAAAAGCCCGCGCCAAAATTTAATTCACCAGTAGAGCGTTCTTTAATATCGATATTGATATTAGTTCGGTCATTGCTACTGCCTTGCGCATTATTTATTTCTACTTTATCAAAGAAATCTAGGTTTTGAACCCTTTCTTTAGAACGTTTTAATTTATCGGCATTAAATGGATCGCCTTCGGCTAATCTTAATTCTCTACGAATAACTTTATCTAAAGTTCTTACATTACCTGTTATATTAATTTGTTCTATATATACTTTAGGACCTTCGTTTATAACGTAATTTATAGCAACTATTCTTTCTGCCTCATTGCGATCATATTGAGGATTTACTGCAACGAAAGCATATCCAAGATTATTAAGCTTAGTTGTAATTTTAGCAACAGTATCATTTATTTCGTTAGCATTGAATATTTTGCCTTTTTTACTTTGTACTAGTTTATAAAGATCTTCCGACTTAAAATTAGGAAGTTTATTTTCTATTTTTATATTGCCAAATCTATAACGGTTTCCTTCTTCAACAACAAAAGTTATAATAAAATGCTTTTTGTCTTCGCTTAGCTGAGATAATGATGAAGTTACTCTAAAATCAGCAAAACCATTTGCTAGATATTCTTTACGAAGTAGTTCTTTATCATAGGAAATACGGTCAGGATCGTAATTATCGCTACTAGAGAAAAATCTATACCAGCGTGCTTCCTTAGTGCTGATTATGCTGCGTAGTGCTTTACTAGTAAAAAAGTTATTACCAATAAAATGAATGGACTCTACAGTTGTTTTACTTCCTTCTTTTATTTCATAAACTATATTAACCATATTATGGTCTAATTTTATAATTTTTGGCACGACATTAGCATTAAATCGTGCATTTTTTTTATAGATAGCTTGAATGCGTTCAACATCGTTTTGTAATTTTGATTTAGAAAATACGGCACGAGATTTTAAAGATAATTCTGCAGATAAAGTATCATTGTTTATTCTTTTATTCCCTTCAAAATCAATTTTATTTACTACAGGATTTTCTAAAACTGATATAATTAAATCAGAACCTTCTTTACTAATTTTTACATCAGAAAATAATCCAGTTTCATAAAGACTCTTTAAAGAAGTATTGGCTTTATCTTCGCTATAAGAAGAGCCTTTTGTAATAGTAAGGTATGATTCGATAGTTGGAGATTCTATACGATCGTTATTTTTTATTATAATATTTTTTATAATATCGCTAGAATATGCATCTAATCTAAAAAATACGATTGATAAGGTTAGGGCAATATATATGAATTTTATTAATATAGATTTAATATCCATTTGATCTTCCGTCCTACTTAAGAAAATTTGTAATATCATT
>CAZTUN010000020.1:0-20652 GCA_964616845.1 uncultured Rickettsiales bacterium
CACACTTTATTCAAATAAAAAAAATTAAAAAGATTATAATAGTAATTATTATTACGGTATAAAAAGGAATTCTCTGGTATAAACATAAAATGCAAGGATTGAGGTTAAAAATATATTGTGCAATAAACGCACAACTCAAGGCTATTGCTGCAAAAATAAAAATTAGTCTGTTTAAGGATATTTTATACATATATGGTTAACTATATTTCTTGATATTATGCTAATGAATATATATGTTTTGTGCGTATTTTTAAATCAAAAACTCTATTATTAATAATTATATTGAATTTATCATGGAAGATCTAATTGCTGCTGCCCTTGCCTCCAATACTTGGCCGTTTCAAGAGGCAGAGAAAATTTTAAAACGCATTGGCGGAAAAACCCCTAACAAAGGTTATGTATTATTTGAAACTGGTTATGGTCCATCAGGATTACCACATATAGGAACTTTTGGTGAAGTGGTAAGAACCACTATGGTAATTAATGCTTTTAGAATAATTGCTCCTACAATTCCTACTCGCCTATTTTGTGTTTCCGATGACATGGACGGCTTACGCAAAGTTCCAGATAACGTTCCTAATCAGGAAATGCTTGCTAAGTATATAGGCAAACCTCTTACTTCTATTCCAGATCCTTTTGCAACTTGTGAAAGTTATGGAGCGCATATGAATGCAAAATTATGTAGTTTCCTTGATAAATTTGGTTTTGATTATGAATTTAAAAGTTCTACAGCCTGCTATAAGGCAGGTATCTATGATGAGAAATTACTTACCATATTAAAAAATTATGAAAAAGTTCTAAAAGTAATGCTTCCGACTTTAGGTAATGAACGCCAGCAAACTTATAGTCCTTTTATGCCAATTTCTCCAACCACAGGAAATGTTCTCCAAACTGGTATTACCAAATATAATATTGAAAATGGTACAGTTAGTTTTATTGACGAAGATAGCATAGAGAAAGAAATTCCCGTAACTGGTGGAAATTGCAAATTACAATGGAAGCCAGATTTTGGTATGAGGTGGGCAGCTTTTGATGTTGATTATGAAATGTTTGGTAAAGATCATCAAGTATCTGCAGCTTTATATAGTGCAATTTGTAAAATTGCAGGCGGAACACCACCAGAACAATATGTTTATGAGATGTTTTTAGATGATAAAGGCGAAAAAATATCAAAGTCAAAAGGAAATGGTGTTAGTATTGAAGAATGGTTACGTTATGCTCCAGCAGAAAGCTTAGCATATTACATGTATCAACAACCGCGCCGCGCTAAAAAACTGCATTTTGATGTAATTCCCAAAGCTATGGATGAGTATTTATCATTCCTCAATAATTTTACAAACCAAACTGAAGCAGATAAATTTAAAAACCCTGTTTGGCATATTCACAATGGTAATCCTCCCAAATATAATTTACCCATTTCCTTTGCTTTATTATTAAACTTAAGTAACGTCTGTAATTCTGATGATCCAAAAGTTTTTTGGGGATTTATTTCGCGTTATGCCCCAGGAACAGATGCGCAAACTTCCAAAGAATTAGATAGCATGATTAAACATGCCATCGCTTACTATAATGATTTTATAAAACCTAATAAACATTATCGCTCTCCTTCAGATAAAGAAAAAAATGCTTTGTTAGCTCTAGCAAATGATCTTGACCTTATGCCCCAAGATAGTGATGCAGAAGCCTTTCAAACTAAAGTTTTTGAAATAGGTCGTACTCATAATTTTGAACCTATGAAAGATTGGTTTACTGCCCTATATGAAGTTTTACTTGGACAGAGCCAAGGACCTAGGTTTGGTTCCTTCATTGCATTATACGGAAAAAAAGAAACATCTCAGCTAATTAAAGATAAAGTAAAATAGAGAATATAGCGTATGTCATATTTTGAGTATAATAGCATCTCTGATATCGCCTCTAAATACGATGCCTTTATTATTGATTTATGGGGGGTAATTCACGACGGTATAGAAATTTATGACGGAGTCATAAATTGTTTAGAAAATCTTCGTAATCATAATAAAAAAATAATCTTCCTTTCTAATGCTCCACGCAGAGTTTCTAAAGCAAAATTGGTACTTGATCGTCTAGAAATACATGCAAAACTATATGATTATCTTTTAACTTCTGGAGAGGTTACATTTGAATATATTAAGTCTGGTGGTCATAATTTAGGTTCTAATTATATAATATTAGGTCCAGATCGCGATGATGATTTGTTAGATGGATTAGATAATTATAAAATGGTAAAAAATCCTATTGAAGCCAACTTTGTAGTAGTCACTGGCTTTGATTATGATAATTCAACTATCGAAGATGTTAGTTTTGAATTAAATGAATATAGAAAATATAATTTGCCGCTAATTTGCGCCAATCCAGATTTAATTGTGGTACGCAAAAATGGTTCTATGGCTTTATGTGCTGGAGTAATTGCAAATTATTATAATAATCTTGGTGGCAAAGTTATTAGTTTCGGTAAGCCTAATCCAAATGTATATGAAAAATCTATTAAATTATTAAATATAAAATCCACTGCTAGAATAGCTGCTATTGGTGATAATTTACAAACAGATATACAAGGAGCAAATAATATGGGGATAGATTCATATTTAATTGCTGGTGGAATATTAGGTAAGGATTTAGGTATTGAGCATGGACAGTTACCTAAGCAAGGTGATCTATTAAACATATGTAATCAAACAAAAATTATGCCTCATGCTGTACTTCCTGCCTTTATTTGGTAAAATGTATGAGTAACAAAGATATAACTATTATTGGGGCTGGAGTAATTGGTTGTACCTTAAGTTACTTTCTAAGTAAAGAAAACTATAATATAACTCTTATTGAACGTAATCCTCCTGTAGAAAACGATCCTACTCAAAATAAGATGGCTATAGTAATGCCATTAATCAGCCATAAAAATGATACTATTGGTAATTTCTACTCCCAAGGTTTTTTACTTGCTATTGATCATATATTTTCGCTTGGGCTTAATAATAATGGCTTTATTAAGTGCGGAGCAATGGATATAAATCCTGCCCATAGCCTAAAAACAATGCAAGATATTTGTCTTGATGAAGATATCGCTTCTAAAACCACATATAAAAACTTTTCTGCCTTTTATTTTAAAAATGCTGGTTGTATCGAGTTAGATAAACTAAAACTTGCGCAATTTAATAATTCATTAAATCCAATAAACATCTTATATAATAGAGAAGCTATAAAACTTGATTTTAATATTGATAAACAAATATGGTCAATTTTAGATAATAATAACCAGTTAATTCATTCTAGCTCTATCGTAATTATAGCCAATAGTTATGATGCTATAAATTTTAGCCAAACTAAACTCATTCCACTACATGCAATTCGTGGTCAAGTAACATACTTACCAGATAATCTTGATTTAAAAATAGATCATATTTTATGTAATGGCGGCTATATAACTCCAAGCCATAAAGGATTTTATCATGTTGGAGCAACATATGATCGCAATAATCTTAATCTAGAATTAAATATAGAAAGTCATCGGCAAAATATACGTCCATTTAAAGATATTTTTCAGCTTGATAAATTAACTGGTAGAGTTGGAATTCGCTCCTCTACTCATGCAAGAAGACCAATTATAGGGAAAGTTCCTTATAATAATAAGGATTACTATCCTAATTTATATTTAAGTATTGCTCATGGTTCTAGAGCTCTTACATCTGGAGTAATAACGAGCCAATATTTAACTAATTTAATTGCCCAAAAGGAAATATATCCTCTTGATATAAAATTAGAGAAATTGTTTAATTTAAAAAAATTTATTACTTTTTAGAAAGTCAGAACTATTTTTATTTTATTTGTTTAGGTAAAGAGCCTTTACTTGTAATATAAGAATCTAAACTTTTTGTATCTATAGTTTTTTCAAGATTGTCTAAAGATCCTTTCACATTAAGTAATAAACTAACCTTCTTATTTGGTGCTGGCGCAAATGCAATTTTTGCAACAGAATTTATATTCAAGTTATTAATATCTAAATTTCCAGCAAAAATACCCCTAGAATATTCGCTATATATATTAACATTATTTGCACTAATAATATTCTTATCAATTTTTGCTTTGCCACCTGCTCCTATAAATACAGTACTTCCTCCTGACATCGCTTTTTTTACTACTTCTTGCATATCCAATACGGAATATAATTGAATAGTTCCTTGTATAATTGAGTTTAAATCGAAATCTTTTACAACGATATTATCAGTAACAAATTCAAGGTCTCCCTTCATATTTTTAATCCATTCAAACGGACTAGAACCACTTGTGTGGATAGAACCACCAAGATTAACAATACCAGACTGATTACTTTCTCTATTCAATAAGCTGTATAAATCAGAGACTCTAACATCAGATAATTTAAATGATGTAGCCATATTAACTGGTGCAATAATTCTAATGTTACTACTTATCTCTAATTTTCCACTACCTATATTAGCCATAGCATCTTTTACTTGCAGAACCCTATTTGCAACAATAGCCTTAAATTTTAAGTTTTTATAGGTTATTTTTTTATATTTTAATTGAGTTATTGCTATATCAACATCGCCTTCATAATCACCAAGACCTAAGAAAGAAAATTCTTTTCTCGACCACTGATCTGGATTTTTTAAATCAGAACTTTTATCACTCTCAGAAGTATCTTTAATAGATTTATCTTTTTCTGGTAGGATAAATATTGAAGTATCTATACCTTTTGATCCTAACATAAACTTAAACGTCGGTTTATTATCTTCAAGTTTTAATTTTAATAAGCTAACTAAAGATATTTTTTCTCCATTTAAGGTAAGTCTTTGTACATCAACCGTATTAGGATATAGAACTACACTTGTGTTCAAACTATCTATTTTATTATTATTATATATAATGTCAGTAATATTAAGTATTAAGGATAAATTGTAATTGATACTTCTAACAAAATTACGCAACCATGTATTATTTTCATTATAAGAAAATAATCTCTTAACAGTTTTATCGATTTGATTAGTAAAATCATACTTATCTAAATCTACGCCATCTAATTTCATATCCGCTTGGATCATTGGAGTCTTAGCACGTGGTAGAACATTTATATTGCCAGTAAGTAATAATCTATCTACTGCTCCATATATGTCAGATATAATAATTTTCTGCGGAGTCATATTTAAAGAACAACTAATCATAAAATCATTTAATTGCTCTTTGGGAATAAAATCACTATTTGGAGCAAGCCAAGTTACTATATCACGAAATTTGGTTCCCTCAAAATGTATAACTCCTTTCAATAATGGTCTTATGCCATTATGATTCATATTACCTATAAATTCTATACTAGAAGATCCTGGTAAATTTGCACCTAGTTTATGAATAAGTATAGTTCCATCTGCAATATCTGTGTTTATTTTTACATTTTCAATAGGCTTACCCATATATACTATTTTCTCAATATTCATGTCTAATAACATTGAGAGTTCTTTGGGAACGTTAATATCATAATTAAAAAAATTAGTATTTTTTAGAGTAGAGATATAATAATCCCCAGTATTCTTATTGTTTTCTGTTTTCTGATGGATAAGATTATCTATATTTAATAATGATATAGTAAGAGCAGAGTCCCAACTTAACGGCGCTTCATCTCCGTTACCTATCAATGTGTCAATATTGCCTTTTGCCTTTAAATTTTCTGAATCTATAACAAGATCATAAAGACTTGATTTTCTTTTTCCAAAATTAACTTTGCTAGTTAATTTTACTTTTTCTGAAGATGTAATACCATAAAATACGGAAGCCTCATCAAAGAAATCTTTTACAAAATTACTTAAATTAGAAATTTCTGTATTAAATAATCCTTTTAGGATCGTATCTTCTTTTAAATTTTGATAAACTCCTTCAAAATTTGTAGAAAAATTCTCACCAGATAATTTAATTTTTACTTTACCATTAGGAGCAAATTTATCTGCACTACCTTCAAATTTTACTATATTCTGATTTACATCAAACTTACCTACAACATCAAAAGAACCGTCCCTAGGATCAATATATAATTGCATATCTAAGTAATCTAAGGATAGATGATAGTTGTTACTATTATAGTTTACATGGGCGTTTTTTAAATCAATGGTACGAATAATGGTTAAATTCATTTTTTTATTAGTTATAAATGCGTCCCAATTATTTCCTTTATTTTGTAAGCTCTGCAAATCAATTACTGGATCAATTAATCTAACTCCTTTAATTTCAAGCTTACCTTTTATTAAAGAAAATAATGAAAGTTTTATGTCTGCTGTTTCAACCGACATAATACTAGAATTAGAAAGTTCACTTGCTAAATTTGATACAAAAGAATGATGTATACGAATTAATGGTTGTGGCAATATTTTAAATTCAATATCTCCATCAATAGAAAAATTAATACCTGTCGAATTTTTCAGACTAGAAATTATTACTTTTTTATAATGATTAAGATTAACCAAGGAAGGTACTACAATGATACCCAATATAGTAATAAATAAAAATACTCCTAAGATAAATAGTATCTTTTTCATGCCACAATAATAAATAAAAACTTTGCAAAGGTTGCTCAAGCAAAGTATAAATGATTTATCCCTAATTATTCAATTATTATTGCTTGAAGATAAAATAATGCTCGCCTCTAATTTTGGAAAAATCAACGATCCTAACCTTTACAATGCTAACCTTAATGAAGTTCAGCAACAAGCCGTTAACACAACAGAAGGGGCATTATTGATTTTGGCAGGAGCTGGAACAGGAAAAACCAAGGTTCTTACTCATCGTGTTGCCAATTTGATACAACATGGAATTCATCCTTCGCAAATACTATTGGTAACTTTTACTAATAAGGCTGCAAATGAGATGAAAGAAAGAATTAATCATATATTTGGTCACACCGTTGAAGGAATATATCTTGGAACTTTTCATTCAATTGCCGCTAAAATATTAAGAATAAATTCTCAATATTTAGATTTGAAACCAGATTTTACAATTATTGATCCTGACGACCAGTTACGGTTAATTAAACAATTACTTAATCAACATGAAATTGAAGAAGATAATAAAACTAAGCCAAAGGATATAGTAGCAATAATAAATCGCTGGAAAGACTCAGCCTTAAATCCAGAAAATATTACTAATAATTATTGTAAAGATGAAGCCTCATATTTAGCAGCTAAATTATACAAAGAATATCAAGAACAGCTAAAACTTTTAAACGCAGTTGATTTTGGTGATCTTATGCTAAACAACTTAAATCTTTTTCAAAATAATCCAGAAATATTAAAGCATTATCAACAAAAATTTCATTATATAATGGTTGATGAGTACCAAGATACTAATGTTGTTCAATATTTATGGTTAAGACTGCTTGCCAAGCTACATAAAAATATATGCTGTGTTGGTGATGATGATCAATCTATATATAGCTGGCGAGGGGCTCAAGTTGGTAATATATTACGTTTTGAAAAAGATTTTCCTAATGCAAAAATTTTAAAACTTGAACAAAATTATCGTTCTACAGCATCAATTCTTGCTACTGCCTCACATCTTATTTCTCATAATCGCTCTCGCTTAGGCAAAACTTTGTGGACTGCTGGAGATAAAGGTAACCCTATAAAATTATGGCAATTTTGGGATGATTTAGAAGAAGCTAGTTCTATTGCAGATGAAATTGAACAGCTAAACTACAAGCATAAAGTTGCTTTAAGTAATATTGCTATATTAGTACGAGCAAGTTTTCAAACAAGACAATTTGAAGAAAATTTTATTAGCAGAAACATAGCTTATAAAGTTATAGGCGGATTAAGATTTTATGAAAGACAAGAAATAAAAGATGTCATAGCATATTTACGCTTGGTTAATCAGCCTTATGATTTACTTGCTTTTGAGCGTATTGTTAATAATCCTCGCCGTGGCATAGGCAATGTAACTATTAGTCAAGTAATCCATACTGCAAAAAGTTTTAATCTTTCAACTATAGAAGCCATAAACAAATTGCAAGATGATGGTTCTTTAAAGGGAAAGGCTTCCTTAGCATTGCAAAATTTTATAGAAAATCTTGTTCGTTGGCAAAACTTAAAAAATCAGATTGCTCTGTCAGAATTAACCAACACTATTATTAATGAGTCTTCATATCTGCAAATGCTAAAAACAGATAAAAATAATGATAACGAAGCTCGTATTGAAAATATAAAAGAATTAGTTACTGCACTAGATGATTATAGTAATCTTGAAGAATTTCTTGAGCATGTTAGTTTAGTTATGGATAAGGAAAATAATAGTCATTTACCCATGGTAAATATAATGACACTTCATGCTGCAAAAGGTCTAGAATTTGAAGTAGTTTTTTTACCTGGCTGGGAGCATGGCATTTTTCCAAATCAGCGCTCTTTAGATGATCCTAATGGTAGCTTAGAAGAAGAAAGAAGACTTGCTTATGTTGGAATTACTCGTGCCAAAAAATTAGCTTATATTACATATGCCAATCGAAGAAAAATGTTTGGTCAATATAATAATAATTTACCATCTTGTTTTGTTCGTGAACTTCCAGAAGAATATATTGATACTAATCTAGGACTTAAAGATTCAATACCTAAATATGAAAAGATTTATAAGCAATATTCAGCCCAAGCAAAGCAAGATAATAATTCTTCTAATAAGCCAATTAGTGAGAATAGTAAAATTGGTGCTAGGGTATTTCATATAAAATTTGGGTACGGTAGAATAGTTGCCATAGATGGAGATAAATTTGATATTAATTTTGAAAAATCAAGTAGAAAAACTATATTAAGCAACTTTATTGAATTTGTAGATAACTCCAGTAAAGCTTAAGCAATAGTTTAATTTGCTATATTTTCTTATTATGCATAGCATAGATTAGAAATTCTTTATTTCCCTTTGTTCCAGTTATCGGACTAGAAATAATCTCTATTACTTTCCAGTTAGGTATAGAGTTAAGCCATATTTTTATTTCTTCACATACTCTTTGATGAAGAATTGAATCGGTTACAATACCTTTTTCCCCTACCTCGAATGCTTCCACCTCAAATTGCGGCTTTATTAAAGCGACTAATATAGCTTGATCTTTTACTAGTTCTAAGGCTTTAACTAATACTTGCTTTAAACTAATAAAACTTGCATCGCAAACAACTATATCTAATTTTTCAGAAAATTGATCTGCATTTAAATATTTAGCATTGGTTCTTTCCATTAGCACAACCCTAGGATCCTTACGCAATTTCCAAGCCAATTCACCATAGCCAACATCTACACAATATACTTTAGTTGCTCCATAATATAATAAAACATCAGTAAACCCACCTGTAGAACTACCAACATCTATTGCTATCTTGTCTTTTACATCTAGATTAAAATGCGAAATGGCATGATCTAATTTTATGCCTCCCCTAGATACCCAACCGTGCTCTTTAGCTTTTTTAATTATAAGTTGACTATCTTTAGAAAGTTTTTCAGCAGCAGATCTAATTTGCTTTGTTCCTATATATACACAACCTGCCATGACAAAACGCATTGCCTCATCAATACTAGAAACCAATCCTTGCTCGATAAGTAACTGATCAACTCTAATTTTAGCTGACATAACAAACTAATTTTTTCTATTAACTGTATAATAAGCCAGTTCTCTTAATAAATCGGCTTTTTTGCCAAATGTGTGTAAATGACTTATTGCTTGATCTGCTAAAATTTGTGCTTGCTCACGTGCCTTTTTTTTGCCTAAAGCTGAAACAAACGTAGGCTTTCCTGATGATTTATCTGTACGATCAGAATTATCATTATCTGCATACTCAGCATCAAGAAGGTCATCAGTAATTTGAAAAGCAAGGCCTATATCATGAGCATAGCATTTTAATAAATTACGAAGATTAGGAGCAGCATTGCCAAGTATAGCACCTGCCTCACATGATACTGCAAATAATTCACCTGTTTTTAGTCTTTGTAAGTGAATTATTTCATTAATGCTTAAAAGTTTATTATCTGAAACCAGATCCATCATTTGTCCTCCGACCATACCACTGCAACCAGCGGCCTTTGCTATAACTCTGATTAACTCACTTCTTACAGAAGGATTACTATGGGTAGAAGGATCAGATAAGATTTCAAATGCTAAAGTAAGCAGAGCATCTCCAGCTAATATTGCCGTTGCCTCATCAAATTTGATATGGCAACTTGGCTGTCCACGTCGAAAATCATCATCATCCATTGCAGGTAAATCATCATGAATTAAAGAATATGCATGAATAAATTCTATTGCGGATGCCGCTTGTAAAGAAGATTCCTGACTAACACCAAATAAACTTGCCGATGTTACAGTAAGAAATGGCCGTAACCTTTTTCCAGGAGATAAAACACAGTAACGCATTGCTTCAATTAGGCGGTCTTGTCTAGTTTGTTTTAAGTCTGGCAATAAAATATCCATTTTATCCATTAAAAGATTAGCAACATTTTCTAGAGCAACATGCATAGTTGTGGACATAACTGAATCCTAGTTAACATTTACATAAAATTAATACGAGCATAAAAAATAGGGTAAGCCTTCTTTACTTAGAAAAACTTACCCTTTTAAAAAATAATTAAAATTACATTAAGCCAGCTTCTTTAAAGTATTTAATTGCGCCATCATGTAAAGGAGCAGTATTACCTTCATGAACCATATGCTTTGGATCAAGATTTACAAATACTGGATGTAATGTTTTGAAATTCTCAAAATTATCAAAAACTGATTTTACAATTTGATATATAACTTCAGAATCTTGTTTTGTTGTAGAAACAAAAGTAGCTTTTACTCCAAAAGTTTTTATGTCATTTGGATTTCCAGCGTACATACCTCCTGGTATAGTAGTATATGCGTAATAAGAATTAGATTTTACTAATTTGTCTATATCAGGTCCTTGAATAGGAATAATTCTTACATTACAAGAAGTTGCAACTTCTTGTACCGCACCATTTGGATGACCTGCGCTATAAACCATTGCATCAATTTTATTGTCACACAATGCTTGAGGTTGCTCCGCCCCTTTTAACTCACTAGCAACTTTAAAAGTGTCTTTCGTCCAACCTTTTAAATTCATTAATATTTCCATAGTTGCACGATTTCCTGAGCCAGGATTTCCTATATTCACCCTTTTGCCAGGAAGATCTTCAACTTTTTTAATACCTGAATCATCACGAACAACTAAAGTAAAAGCTTCCGTATGCAAAGAAAATAATGATCTTAAGTCTTTAAAAGGTCCTTGACCAGAAAATACATTTGTTCCAGTATATGCATGATATTGCCAATCTGACTGCACAACAGCTAAATCTATAGTTCCATCGCGTAATGCATTAACGTTATAAACTGAACCACCAGTAGATTCTACAGAGCAACGAATGCCGTGTGCTTTTCTTCCTCTATTAACCAATCTGCATACTGCACCACCAGTAGGATAGTAAACTCCTGTCACCCCTCCAGTACCAATAGTAACAAATTTATCCGCTAAACCTTCTACAGGAACAGATAAACAAGCTCCTAAACATACTAACATGTAAACCTTAGTAATATTTAATAACCGCACCAACTTCATGGACTTCCTCGTTGAAAAAATTAGAATTATAAAGCGTAATTATAAAATGTTTTGCAAATCTATAACTAATTTAGCCTCAAGCAACCATAGTAAGTAACTAGAACAAAACCAAATAATTACTATTTTATCGTTATAAGGTTTAACATAGTTATACTGCAAAGCAAGAATTTTTACGATAGATTAGTAAATTTAATTATTTTGCATAATATAATAGTAAAATTTTACACTAATTTATGTTGCAAGATAACTTTATCTAATGCAATCCTAAGCTTATTGACCATTTCATCTATATGCTCGTCTCTTATAATATAAGGAGGAGCAAACATTATATGATCACCTATTTTACCATCTATAGTTCCTCCCATAGCGTAGCACATTAATCCTTCCTCAAAAGCGGCTGCCTTTATTAAAGCATTTAGCTTTAAGGACGGATCAAAAGGAGTTTTAGTAGACTTATCTTTTACTAACTCAAGACCATAAAACAACCCTCTACCTCTAATATCTCCAATAATAGGATTATTAGCAAAATTATCTTGAAGAGCTTTTTGTAACTTAGCTCCTTTATCCATTACGTTTTGTAATAAATTTTCTTCTTCAATTACCTTTTGAACGGCTAAAGCAGTACTACATGCAGTAGCATGCCCTATATAAGTATGCCCATGTTGAAAAAAACCACTATTATCGGTAATAACATCATAAATCTTTTTAGTACATATAGTGGCACCTATAGGTTGGTAACCTGCCCCAAGCCCTTTGGCTATAGTAACTATATCTGGACTAATATTTTCTTGTTCACAAGCAAACAATGTCCCAGTGCGTCCCATACCGCACATAACTTCATCTAGTACAAGTAATACGTCGTATTTATCACAAATTTGTCTAATTCTTTCAAAATATCCTTTCACTGGAGGAACGCAACCAATGGTAGCTCCAACTACTGGTTCTGCAAAAAATGCCATTACATTTTCAGCACCTAATTCTAATATTGTTGTTTCTAATTCATTTGCTATACGCTGACCATATTCATAAGAAGTTTCATTGTCTAATTTTCCTCTATATTCATAACAAGCCGATATATGCTTCATGTCAACTAATACGGGCTTATATTGCTCTCGCCTCCATTTATTCCCTCCAGCAGATAAAGCACCTAGCGTATTACCATGATAACTTTGCCAACGAGCTATTACATATTTTTTTTCTTTTTTTCCTTGATCATAAAAATATTGTCGAGCTAATTTTATAGCCGATTCTACAGCTTCTGATCCTCCAGAAACAAAATAAACTCTATCTAATCCTTTAGGAGACTTTGCTATAAGATAGTCAGCTAATTTTTCCATTGGTTCTGTAGTAAAAAAACTTGAATGAGCATATGCCAGTTTATTAACTTGCTCTGTAATCGCCTCTCTAATTTTAGGATGACTATGACCAAGGCATGATACAGCAGCACCACTACAACCATCTATATAAGATTTACCCTTATCATCAATAATATAAACACCATTTCCTTTTACTGCGATTGGATAATTATGTTTATTATGACGATGAAAAACATGAGAATTTGCAGCACTTATAGACATAAATTTTTATATTCCCTTTAGTGTTAAATTAAACTTACATGGCATAGCCTAAACAGGAATATAATATTAAAGTTAGCTATTTGGCTATTTTTTTATTGATTAAATAACAGTTTAATTTATATAGTCTGATTTAAAGTTATTTTCTCTCATATTAATAATTGAGGCTACCTTGAAAAACCTAGAAAAAAATAAGATTGCTGCAGCTATACTTGTTGCAGGATTAGTTGCCCTCACATCTGGCAAAATTGCTAATTTTCTTTATTATTCAGGAGAAAATAGCGAAAATACTAAACGAGGTTTTACAGTTGAAGCAACGGCTAATGCTTCAGAAAATTCTACTGCAAATGCAAAAGAAGAAAAAATTGATACTAAAGTGTTAATGGCGTCTGCTGATGCTACAAAAGGTGCTGAAATTTTTAAAAAATGCGCTACTTGCCATAGTAATGATACTAGCGGAAAGCACAAAATTGGACCTAATTTACATAAAGTATTTGGTGCAAAAAAGGCTGCTAATGCTGATTTTGCCTATTCAGACGCTATGAAGGGCAAAGGCGGATCTTGGGATACTGACTCTTTATTTGCTTTCCTAAAAAAACCTGTCGCTTTTGTACCTGGAACAAAAATGACATTTCCCGGTCTAAAAGATCCTAAAGAAATAGCTGACGTAATAAAATATTTACAGGCTAATTAGTCTTGTTTTTGGATTGCAACTAATTAATGCTGCAATCCAATTAACGCATATATTTATGCTATTTTTTGTAGGACAAGATTTATCTTATATCCCAATACCAATTTTTTTTGCAATTGTTCATTGGTAAATTTTGCTCATTATTTATCAAGTATTTCTCCAAGAACCTGTCCGATATAATTTGGCATATCTTGAGAAATCATACCAATACCTATCTTTTCTGCTACTTTACTATGAACCCATACTGCCATAGCAGAAGCAAAAAATGCAGACATGCCACGCGCAATTAAACCTGAAATCATTCCTGACAAAACATCACCAGTTCCTGCTGTAGCAAGGTAAGATGGCGCAATAGTATTTTTAATAATTTTACCATCAGGAGTGGCTATAATTGTTTCGTTTCCTTTTAGAACTATAATTGCTCCACTTAATTTTGCAGCTTTTAATGCGCGATCTTCACGCATTCCACTTATATTACCAAATAATGCTTTGAATTCGCCTTCATGAGGAGTTAATACTACGTCGCAATGAATAAGATCAAATAATTGTTTAGGATCCTCTTTAAATGATATGAGTGCATCAGCATCTAGTACGGTTGGCTTCATATTATCTAAAGCTATTTTTACAAATTTCTTAGTATAAACACCTACTCCAGCGCCCGGACCTATCAGTAAGGAATTTTTTCTTGTATCTTTTATAAAATCGTTAAATGCTAATATACTCTCTATTGGTTTTGCCATAACTGACATAGCATCTGCTGCATAAGCCAGCCAAGATATATTTGAGCAAGCTATAGTAGATAAACCAGCCCCTATTCTTAACCCAGATAATGCAGCAAGTTTTGCTGCGCCAACAAATTCATCTCCACCAACAACAACCAAATGACCAAAATTATATTTATTAGATTGTTTCTTATAAATTGGATAGTCGTGCAACCATAAATCCGGACTATTGGTTAATATCTTCATATTATTAATACCTTTAAATAAGTTATATAATTTCTATTAATACTACTGCATATGCTACAGGGTAATCGTCACTTAAGCTTAAGTGAAGATTATAATTACTATTTGAAAATAATTTTTCAACATAATCTAGAGTAGATCCATATAATTTTATTATGGGCTTACCTGAATTATCATTAGAAATTTCTATATTAGTAAAGGAGATTTTTCCCCTTATGCCAAGCCCTAATGCCTTTGAAAAGGCTTCTTTTGCTGCAAATCTTTTGGCTAAATAATTTTTTGCCTTATTAGAATCAACTAATTTAATTTGATTAAATTTTATAGCTTCAGAATTATGACAAATTTTATTAATAAATTTGTCAGAAAACTCTTCAATTAAACTTTCAATTCGTGGAATTTGTACAATATCACTACCTATGCCATATATCATTAGCCATTCCTTGCTTGATCTATTATTCTTCGCATCTTCTCAATAGCTGGACAAATACCATCATAAATTGCTCTGCCTATTAAAAAATGTCCAATATTTAGTTCTTCTATTTCTCTTATTTTTGCTATATCTGGTACATTTTCATAATCAAGACCATGACCAGCATGACAACTCATACCTAGTTCTTTAACCAATCGAGCAGCATTTCTTATTCTAGTTAGCTCTAAATTTTTATCGTTCCCATTTTTATTGCTGTAGCTTCCTGTATGCAACTCTACTGCATATGCTTTTAGTCTTTGTGCAGCGATAACTTGATCTGGGCTAGGCTCAATGAATAATGAAACTTTAATAGCTGCTTTATTTAATTGTTCTATATATGGAACTAATTTGTCTTGTCCTGCTATTAAATCTAACCCGCCTTCTGTTGTCAATTCTTCTCTTTTTTCAGGCACTAAACAAACATAGTCTGGCTTTACGTCTAAAGCGATCTCTAGCATTTCTTCAGTAGCACCCATTTCTAAGTTTATTGGATATATATTATCTCTTTTTATTCTAAATAAGTCATTATCTTTAATATGACGTCGATCCTGCCTTAAATGCAAAGTAATTAAATCAATATCTAGTCTATTTTGTTTAAATAGAGCAATTATTTCTACAGGACAAGGAAAGCTCCCCCCCCTTGCATTACGCAAGGTTGCGACATGATCAACATTAATACCAAGCCTAATTCTAGACATTACGTTAGATTATCCTTTAAATCTACTTTAATAAATAATATGCAATTTAATGCAACTATCTCATGATTAAGATCTTGCATTTAACAGAAACCATGTTATAAATCCATAAATTTTATCATTATGCTATGTTTTTCTTAGGGAGACTGATACAAATGGCAAGAATAACCGTTGAAGATTGCGCAAAAATAATACCTAACCGTTTTGAACTTGTTGCTATAGCGGCTCAACGCACTAAGATGATAGCTTCAGGAAGTGAAGTTGGGGTCGAGCGTGATAATGATAAAACTCCCGTAATAGCATTGCGTGAAATTGCCTCTAAGAAAGTTGATATTAACAAATTGCGTGATGCAATAATACAAAACTGTCAAGAAAAAACTCTAGTTGACCAATATGGTGTAGCTGAAGTTATAAATGGCGAAGAAGTTGGTCTTTCTTCAGATGAAATTATTGATGATATAAAATCTTATCAGGCTGACATTCAAGCACAATCAGCAGACGACTTGTTGTTTAGCGAAGAAAATCTTGATGGTGTTGACGATTAGACCCTTTCTATCAAGTCTTAAGAAAATATAATTATAGTATTTCAAATTAATTTCCCCAGATTGTACTGAAATACAATTTGCTAATGGCAATATTATATATTTTTAGTACCAAGCCTAATTGCGCTACTACTCGATAGCTCTAGTGCTCATTTGTGATGTTCTAGATCCACCTAACCTAGTATTAGGTAAATCCTCATAAGTCCAGCCATCAGCAGCAGCAGCTTGAGGTAATTGTAGTTCTTCTGTTGGTTCTTTTTTAATACTTAATTTGCTTAAAGTCCTTGAACCAAATTCATCTGAATCAGAGCTTTCACCACCTGATACTCTTTTAGGATCTGAAGAAAGTGATGAACCTAACCTTTTTCTCCCTCGCTCAGTGCTAGAATCAGGCGATAATCTTATTCTCTTAATATTATTAGGGTTTCGAGTTTTTTTTCCTTCTTCATTAGGGCTAGAATTATTATCAGAAGAGATCGATTTTAGATCTTCATCAGAAGGGGCTCTTTTTCTTCCAAGTTCACCTTTGCCTGAAGGACTTGTCCTTTTTGAGGTATTTTCTCCAGAATTAAATAAACCATTTTGTTTTTCTATAAAAAATTTCATATACATTAAATGTTGAGGAGTGACCCCAGCATTATTCACAATATCTTGATTTGCTCCTTTTTTTACAAGAGCCTTATAAACGGATGAGTTATTGCGTTCTATTGCTATGTGTATAGGTGTATTACCTTGATTATCTTGAGCGTTTAAATTTGTATCTGTATCATCAATTAAGGCAAGAGCGGTTCTATTTTTACCTCCAATAATAGCTAGATGAAGCAGAGTTCTACCTTGATCATCTTTATATTTAGGAAAAATTTTACTTAAATAAGGTTTTTCTAGTTCTATTGCTAATTCTACAGGTGTTTTACCTTGATTATCTCTAACATTGATAATACTATCAAGTAAACTATACCATTTTTTTATAGAATATACATCACGATAATATTCTATTGCGACATGAAACGGCGTTCTTCCACTGCGATCTTTAATATTAATATTACTATTATGACTTATCAAGGCTTCTGCAATAAAAGATCGAGTTAATTCTATAGCTAAAATTAATGGGAATACTCCTCTTGAATCTTGAGCATTGGGATCAACTTTATTTTCTAAAAATATTTTTATAGCTTCATTATTGCCTAGTTCTATAGCAAGAGTTAGCGGCGTTCTTCCACTTGCATCTTGAATATTTAGATCAACTTTATTTTCTGCCAATATTTTTATAGCTTCATTATTGCCTAGTTCTATAGCAAGAGTTAGCGGCGTTCTTCCACTTGCATCTTGAATATTTAGATCAACTTTATTTTCTGCCAATATTTTTATAGCTTCATTATTGCCTAGTTCTATAGCAAGAGTTAGCGGCATCCTTCCACTTGCATCTTGAATATTTAGATTAATATTTTTAGAAACAAGGTTATTTAGCATCTCGAGGTCATTTTTTAAAATAGCCAAATGCAATACGCTATTACCTTTATCATCTAGAGATTCACAATTTACTCCCTGATCTAGAAGCAAATGAGCTATTTCTTTTCTTGACAATTGTACCGCAAAATGTAGTGGATTCATTCCCAACAAACTATTTTTATTGAGATCAATTCCACTATTCATACTGCTAGTATATTCAATTACCTTAGTTATATTATTTTCGTTTATTGCTCTATATAGCTGTAAAATATGGTCAGAACTTAAGCTTGAATATTTCTTTATAAAATTTATTATTATATCAAGTTTAGAATCTATTATAGATGATAAATTTATACCATGAACACTCTTAGATAAAATATCTGCAATATCTCCAGTTTTACGAACAGCCAAGGCTACTGGTGTGAATTCATCATGATTAGCTATATTAGGATTTGCACCATATTCAATTAAAATTTGAGCATTATCATTAAGTCCTCTCATTAACGCACTATGTAATGGTGTACAGCCATCACAGTCTTGTGTATTAATATCTGCACTATATTGCCAATAAATATCTAAGAGATATTTAAGGTATTTAGACTCTTTAAGTCCTGCCGCATAATGAAGAACTGTACCCCCCATATTATCCTGCAATAAAAGAAAGCTTCTAATTTGCTGACCTAAATCACTAAATTTTATTTGTTTCTTTATCCTATCAAGCAATGCTCTAGAAAATCTTTCTGCAAAATCATCACTGCTACTCCTTACAGCATAATGTAATAAACTATATTGATTTTCTTTATTCTGCACTGTACAAGTTAATACTCCTGCATAATTTAGCATTTTAAAAGCAAGTTGTTCATAACCAATTTTCATAGATAACAATATTGCGTTACCATATATTCCATAATCATTGGAATTAATAGCAGATGGATATCTTTCAAATATCATTTGTGCAAATTTTTCACTCATGGAACTAGGATCTTGTACCCCTGATTTTAAGGCTATTGATAAATAATTTCCTTCTCCATTACGTAAAGAAAAATTAACTCTTTGGGAACTAGTTATATACTCCATCAACGCAAGAGAACCAGCTACTTTAAATTTTCTTATTAAAATATGTATAGGCGTTTCACCACTAGTATTTTGACGATCTAGATAATTATAATATCTCTTACTCTTTTTTAAGATTGACAAAGCTATACCCAAACGCTCATGTTGTATAGCAAGATGCAAAATATTATTGTTATCATTGTTATGTATTAGTTTTTGTTTACTGAAGTAGTTAATAAGTATAGCTAGAATAATATCTGCATTATCACTAGGGGTTAATTTTTCTAGGGCTAAATGAAGAGCAGTATTCCCATCTGTATCTTGTGCATTTAGAAACTGAGTCACTAATACTGGATTGACTTCATTTAATTTCTTAATAAGTATGTCAAGTATATCTCGACATTTTAATGTATCCTCACTCGAAAGATTGGCTTTATTTAAATAAAAGAACAGCTTATGAAGATAATTTCTTTTAAGTGCATCTTCAAACTCTATATTAATACCTATACTACATAACCATTCTACCATTTCTGGGTTAAGATCTTTAATTGCCCTATCTAAAGATGTTAAACCTTCTTCGTCTGTTTTATTTAAGACTAACGAAAAAGTATTATATTTTACGAGCCTTTCATATATAATTTTTGCTATATTTACTTCTTTGCATAGAAAAAAAGCGTGAGGCAATAGTGCAAAATTTAATTCTAAAAGAATATTTAGAAAAAATTGATTATTATGTTGAACAGCATAATCCGTAGGAAGTTTGCATTGCCCATCTATTCTAGAAAAGTAAGTAATATCTTTTGCCGCTTCATTTCCTAATGACCTCACTATCTCTTTAATAATAGTATTGCAAAAATTTTCATAATCTTCTAATTCACCATTCATTCTTGCTAGAAAATGAAATATATTTGCAGAAAGATCAGCACTATCTCTTCGTATTAATAATGAATTTATCTCAAAATCAGGATGAGCTAAAATTTGTTGCGCACAAGAAATATTATTAGTCTCTAAGGCTGTATATAAAGGAACATAGCCAAGTTCATTTGGCTTATTAATATAATCAGAATTTTCTAAGTAATAAGAGACAGCTTCTAAATCTTGAGCTCTAATTGCTTGATGTAATAGGTTATCACCATTTGGAAAAGCTAGGAACTCTCCTAGACTTCGTTCTATGACTAAATTAATTATTCTTTTACCTTCTGAATTTTTTAGAAATGGATTTGCACCTGCTGCAATAAGCCATTTAAACATATCGTGATTATTCATACTAATGGCAAAATCTAATAATTTTTGCTTTTTACCATAAAATGCATAATCTAAATTTATGTATTTCTGAGGTATGTTCTTAATAAAAAATTCTAATAGGGTAAAATCTTTTATGTTTATAATTAATAGGAATGGATTGTCTTTTATGGTCTCACCAACACAAGGTGACGCACCTCTGTCTAGCAGAAGTTTTATTCTTTCTGTATTTGTAGCTTTCCCATTTGCTAGAATCCTTGATTTAATAAATCTTAAATTAGCATAAAACGCAGCCGGTTCAATTGCAGCCCTCTTACTCCAATAAAGCTCAATAAAGCCCTCAATCGGACTTAGTTCGCTATT
>CAZTUN010000021.1:0-15246 GCA_964616845.1 uncultured Rickettsiales bacterium
ATTATATAGCCTAATCTAAGAGTGGCTCGTAGACTTTTTCACGGCAGACTTTTTAAATGTGGATCTTATTTTAATTCACTATAATTACCAGCCACCGCCTAGTGCCTGACAAAGATTGGCAAGAGCTATTAATAATGTTTGTTGTGAGGCAAGTAATTTTCTTTCTGCTTGTAACTTGTTTATCTTCGCATTAAGTAAAGAGATGCGATCAATTAAACCAGCATCAAATTGTTGTTTATGAGCAGTAAATATTTTCTCATTACTTGTAAAATTGCTTTTTTGCCAAAGCATGCTTTTACGGTTTTGCATATGGTCATTTAAAGTGGTTAATGCATCGGCAAAAGCTTGTCTTACCGCTTGCTCATAAGTAATCTCTGCTTGTTTACGCAAAGATTTAGCATTTCTTATTTTAGCAATAGTAGTTAAAGGATTTAAATTAGGCTGGGCTATGGTAGCTGCAACATTCCATGTACGACTAGACTGATTCATTAAATTAGCTAGATCGGTACTTTGTCCGCCTAATAATCCAGTTAAACTAATAGTAGGAAACCATTCGCTACGTGCTGCGGCAACATTAGCATTATAGGCAAGTAATTGTGATTCTGCTGCCATAATATCTGGTCTTCTGAGCAGTAATTTTGCTGGCAAGCCCTGTGGCACTTCAAATATATAAGTAATTTGCGATAAGTTATGGATAGTTTGTAGTTTATTTTCACTTATTTGTTTAGGGCTTGCTCCAACAAGTACAGATAAAGCGATAGTTGCATCTTGGCTACTTGCTTGCGCAGTGGCTAACTGGGCGGCAATATTATCACGTGCTGCTTGGCTAGTGAAAAACTCGTCATTAGCAATTAAACCTGCTTGTAATTTCTTTTTTTCTAAAGCAAGAATTTCGTTATAAGCGTTAAGAATATTTTGGAGTAATTTTTGATCTTGTTTTAAAGCAACCAAAGTAAAATAGCTTTTTACTACTTGTGTAGATACAGCATTTTGTGTTGCGGATTTAGCATAATTAGTTTTAGCTAACTCAAGTTGTGCTGCTTTCCTTAATGAACTTAATCTTCCCCATAAATCAATTTCATAAGCAGCAGAGAATTGTCCAGTATTGCTATGAGTAATATCTTTAGAGCCACTAATTAAACTATTACTATTTGTCGAATGCTTGGTTTTTTCACTAGTTGCATCAATACCAAGACTAGGAAAATAACTTGATTGTGCAGAAATTAACGCTGCTTTAGACTGATTTATCTGTTCTTTGGCAATTAATACATCATTATTATTAGCTAAGGCTTGGTTAAGCAATTTATTGAGATTTGGATCTTTAAATTTTTTCCACCAATGGTCAAGATTTATGTTATCAGCCTGAGCAGATGTTGTAGGTAGGGCTGGTTTTGGTATAGTATAATTTTCACAAGAACTATTAACTAAGCTAAAGCAAATTAAACTTATAAAAGCAAGATTATAAGAGAAGTTTTTTTTCATCATTTGCGTCCTATGGTTTTGCGCATAATAAGGTTAAAAAATATGGGTATAAAATAAATAGCAAGAAAAGTTGCCGCAAGCATTCCTCCCATAACGCCATTACCCACGGCTTGCCTTGCCCCAGCTCCTGCTCCAGTTGAGAAAGCCAAAGGTACAACTCCTAAAATAAATGCAAGTGAGGTCATAATAATAGGACGAAATCTTAAGCGTGCTGCTTCAATTGCGCTTTCTGCTACAGGCATTCCCGCATGTTTTTTAATCAAAGCATATTCAACAATTAAAATTGCATTTTTAGCGGCAAGTCCAAGTAAAGTAATTAAGCCAATTTGGAAATAAACATCATTAGTAAAGCCACGCAACCATACAGCAATTAAGGCACCAAATGTCCCAAAAGGGAAGGCAAGTAATATGGTTATGGGTAATTTCCAGCTTTCATACAAAGCTGCAAGAATTAAGAAGACAACAATTATGGCAAAGATCATAGCAAAATTAGAACTAGCGGCAATTCTCTTTTCTTGATAAGAAGTTCCGCTCCATTCAAAACTAAAATCACTAGGCAGCATTGATTTAAGAATTCTTTCTACTGCTGCGATTGCTTGACCAGAACTATAACCATAAGCACCGCTACCTATTATTTTAACCGCAGGAAAATTGTTAAAACGATCAATACTATCTGCTCCAGCAACATATTTGAATTTTGCAATTGCGGCTAAAGGTATCATATCGCCATTTAGATTGCGAATATAAATTTTATCTAAATCATTAGGAGTTTTACGGTAAGATAAATCTGAAGAAAGGAGAACCTGCCATGTTCTGCCAAATTTATTAAAATCATTAACATAATAAGAACCCATAGTAGCAGCCAGAGTATTTATAGCGTTACTAATATCAACAGAAAGAGCCTTGGCTTTATCACGATCAACATCTAAATATAATTGTGGAGTAGAAGAACGCCATAAAGTATTTACCATACCAAGAGTTTTTTCTTGATGAGTCATGCCTAAAAACTGTCCAACAACATTGGCAAGTCGTTTAGGATCATCTTCACCACGATTTTGAATATATACCTCAAATCCTCCAGTGCTGCCTAAACCAAAAATAGCAGGAGGATTAAAGGCAAGAATTAAAGCCTCTTTGATATTGGCGGTTTTTGCTAATATATCGCCTACTAATTGTTGTGTAGTAATCTTACGTTCGTCCCAATGTTTTTGGGTGACAAATATAGTAGCGGCACTATTTTTAAACCCTCCGCCTAAAAAATCCATACCTGTGAAAGACACTACATTTAAATTAGCAGGGTTAGATAATATAGCCTCTCTTACTTGGGCAACTATTTTATCTGTGCGCTCTAATGAGGCACCATCTGGCAGTAATACGGCGGCGATATAATAACCCTGATCCTCATCTGGTACCATTGAGGTAGGAATGATTTTCCACAAAGCAATAGTTGCGATAACCATAACTAAAAATATAGCAAGTGCAAGTTTACTACGCTCAATTAAAAAGCTTACCCCAGATATATAATGATTTCTTAAGCGAAAAAAGGAAATATTAAACCAGTTAAAAAATTTATTTTCTTGTTTATGTTCATTAGAAAGAATTAGCACACAAAGTGCAGGAGTTAGAGTTAAAGCGACTATACCAGATAAAATTACGGAAATAGAAATAGTTATAGCAAATTGACGGTATAACTCTCCAGTTAATCCACCTAAAAATGCGGTAGGAATAAATACTGCGCATAGTACCATGACAATAGCAATTACAGGTGCAGTAACTTCTTGCATTGCTTGAAAGGCGGCATCTTTAGCAGAAATTTTTTCTTTATGCATTATCCGTTCAATATTTTCTAAAACTACTATTGCATCATCAACGACAATACCAATAGAAAGCACCATGCCAAATAAGGTAAGGGTGTTGATTGAATAGCCAAGCAAATAAAGACCTGCAAAAGTACCAAGTAGTGATACAGGAACAGCAAGAGTAGGAATTAAGGTAGCACGAATATTTTGGATAAATAATAATACAACCAAGAATACCAAAATCATCGCTTCAATTAAGGTTTTTATTACCTCATGAATTGAAACAGCTACAAATTTAGTCGTATCGTAGGGTACAAGATAAGTCATGCCTTCAGGAAAATTAGCTTTCATTTCGGCTAAAGTTTTATTGACTGTTTGGGCGACATCTAAGGCATTAGCCCCTGGTTGTAAGAAAATTCCTACTAAAGTTGCAGGATTGCCGTTAATACTACCAATAAAGTCATAATTGCTAGAGCCAAGCTCAATGCGAGCAAGATCTTTTAGTTTTAAGCTGCCACCGTTATTATTAGAGCGAATAATTATATTTTCAAACTCTTCTACTTTAGATAATCTTCCCTTAGTCGTAATGGTATAGACTAATTCTTGTCCGCCACCATTTGGCATTTGACCAATTTTTCCTGCAGCAAATTGAGAATTTTGCTCATTAATTGCGCTTATTACATCATTTGCGGTTACTTTTAATTGTGCCATGCGATCTGGTTTTAGCCAAATGCGCATTGCATAATCTTTTGCTCCAAATATTTTAACCCCTGTTGTACCTGGAATACGCTTTAGGCGATCAAGTAAATTGAGGGTAACATAGTTTGAAATAAATAAATCACTATGATTTTTATTATTAGAGTAAAAAGCAACAACTTGTAAGAAAGAAGACGATCCTTTATCTACCACTACACCTTGTCTTTGTACTTCTATGGGTAGGCGTGCTTGTATTTGCTTGATACGATTATTAACATTTACGGTAGCTTGGTCAATATTTGTCCCTACTTCAAATTTTATTACCGTAGTTACTGAACCATTAGAAGAAGATGTAGAATACATATACATCATGTTCTCAACGCCAGTAATAGCATTTTCAATAGGCGCTGCAACAGTTTGAGCAATTACTTCTGCCGATGCGCCAGGATAGGTTGCTGTGACATTAACCTCTGGAGGAGCAATCTCAGGATATTGTGCAATAGGAAGATTATGTAAAGAAGCAAGCCCTGCTAAAGTAATCAGAATTGAAATTACAAAAGCAAAGATAGGTCGATCTAAGAAAAATTTAGAGAACATAAACTAGTTCTTCCCTGTTGCATTATCTTGATTAGAGTTGATATTTTTTAAATGAGTTATAGTAGTTTTTATCTCAATTGGTGCATTGGGATAAAATATTCGTGCCATGCCATCAATAACGACATTATCGCCTTCATCAAGACCTTCTTCGATAATCCAACCTTGCTCTGTATTGTCATTAACTAATACCCAAGAACCAACCTTTACTGGTCGTAAAGCTGCAATAGGTTTACCTTGTGGATTTTTGGCGACAACATAAACAAATTTACCATTAGCATCGTCTAGTACTGCACGTTGAGGAATAATTATCGTATTTGGTCGTTGTGCTCCCTTAATTATAACCCGAACAAATTGTCCTGGAAATAATAAACCTTCTTTATTTGCTACAGTAGAACGTAAGGCAAAACTTCCTGTGGTTGGATCGGCTTTATAATCGCTAAAATCTATTTTACCTTGATTAGGTAATATTACTCCATCACTTGATTTTAGGCCAGTAAGCAAGCCGTCTTTGGGCATAATAATTTTATTAGAAGCTAACTCTTTTTTAAGATTAATATACTCAGATTCTGGCATATTAAAATTAATGTAAGCAGGATCAACTTGTGCCATAGTAGCAATTAAACTATCTTGAGCATTGTAGGTTACATTACTTACAAAACTACCTTCAACTTTTAAGGCACGTCCAATAATTCCATCGATTGGAGCGGTTATTTTTGTATAAGATAAATTAATTTCAGCTGCTTGCATAGCCGCCTTAGCTGCGGCTAAACTTGCAGTTGCTGCAGCAAATTCTGATTTACTATCGTCAAATTGTTTTTTACTAATTGCTCCAGTATTTTTAAGTAGAGCGATGCGATTATAATTATGTTGGGCTTGTTCAAGATTTGCTTTTTCTTTGGCAAATTGTCCTTTGGCAAGATCGTAAGCTGCTTGATATGGTTTTGGGTCAATAATAGCAAGTACTTCACCTTTGGCAATTTTTTTACCTTCTTGGTAGAGGCGCTGTTGTAATATACCTTGTACTTGAGAATGTATTTCGATTTCTTTTATGGCTGCCACTTGTCCTGGATATTCAAAAACTATATTAGCGGTGCTTTTAGATAATAACATAGTATCTACTGAAGCAGGAGGCATTTGCCCCATGGTTGCAATATTAGGAGCAGAGATAAAGAATCTCTTAAATCCTGCAAACAAGCAAAAGCAAATAAAAATAAAAATAATTATTTTATAACCAAGATGTTTTAAGAAAAATTTTCTATTTTTCATTGTAATTATATCCGCAAAAAGTAGGTTTAAATTTAGCTACTTCTACTAACTTTAAGAATTTAACTAAAGAGTTGTCTCTTATCTAACATAATATAATAAATAGCACAATTGGCAAATCAATGAGCAAATATTATAAATTTTAAACTATTATTTAAGCGGTACTGGGGCTAATTATATGAAGAATTTGACACCATAAAATAAAAACTAACCAATTTTAAAATCGCTATGACTTCCAGTATCTACTAAATAAACCATATTGTCTTTTATATAATAAAGTAAGAGCCATGCCATTTATGGTCTCTATCTGATAGTAATAATTTTCTCTCAATTAGTCTTTTTAGAACTGCTTTTAAATCTTGTATATCGTAGCTTATTTTTGCATTAGTTCACATCGTTTGTCAAAATGGTTGCTACTATTAATAATAATATAAATTAGATTTTAAACTCATATTCAATCAAAATAGCGTCAAGTAAATTTGCTGGATTATTTGGATTTTGAATTTTTACCTCTTTTACATTGCATTTTTTCGATAACTCATTCATAGAATTTACATTAAAAGAGTCAAATTTTTCTTTTAACATCAAAGCTTTTATGTGAGGTCTTGTTGTCTTTGTTGTAATATATTCAAATACCTTACTTGGATGTTTTATACCCCACATCCCACGCACTCTTAAATCCGTTATTTCTAAAGGGTCAACTTTTTTAACTTTTGCAATCTCGTTAGTTTCACTTAATTCAATGCCAAGCTCTTGAATACTTTTTGTAATTTTGTCCTTAACTCTTGTATATATCTCAGGTTGTGCACAATAACAATCGCCATAAACAAACCATAGACTTTTTATTTGCTCGCTCTTATCGATGCAACCTATTATATAACAAATATCTTTTTCAATCCAATCTGCTTCGCAATTTTTACAAGCTGTCGTTATCATATTGCTATTTCTGTAAAGCTTATCTTTTGGAAAAGAGCTATTTAATGCAATACTTCCTTCATTAGTTTCAATTTTTTTAATCTCAAAAGCATCGCCATTTCTTATAATTAAGTCTGGTGGGTTGTTTTGATTGCCTAAATAAGAGAAATATTCGCTTTGTATAGCAATTCTTTTATCTGCATCTAAGTTAAAGTTATTACATAGCGAGTCTTTAACAAGATTTTCTAATGCTTCGCCCATATTATTAATACGTATTTTGTAGCTTAAAGTTTTGTATCTTTCTACACTGTATAAATCATTGTCTATAAGGCTATTTATTGCTTGTAATATGTTTGTTTTCATAAATATTTCAAAAGCTGTTTTGCCATTTCATAAGCTAAATTTACAGGAACGGCATTCCCTACCATTTTATAACCATCTAAAATATTATTGTAAATAAACTTAAAATCATCAGGAAAAGTTTGCACTCTTGCACACTCACGAACTGAAAGTCTGCGATATAAATCTTCACTCCCTTTTTTAAAAATTCTTTTATTTTGTTCTACAAATTCCATTTTCGGAGCTTGTGGATGCAATGGTGCATGCCTACCTCCAGCTTGTATTGTAAAAGATTGTTCACTCCAGTTTCTTACTCTATTTCTTGACATAAAAATAGTTGAAAATCCTGCCGTATAATATTCGTGATTAAAATTATCTAATTTTTGTTGATTATATGATTTTGCACTATCTTTTAAGTCATATATTGCATCTTTTAAGGTTAGATGTTTTTTGTTTGGCTCTGGAAATTGAAAATCTACATCATTTAAAAAACCAACTATAAAAACTCTCTCTCTATCTTGTGGCACATTATAATCTTTAGCATTTAAAAGTTTGTATTTTACGTGATAACCAAGCTCTTTAAATCCAGTCAATATTGCATTAAAAGCCTCTTTATTTCTTTCGTGCAATATTCCTGAAACATTTTCTGCTAGAAAAAACAATGGCTTTTTATCTTTTATAATTCTTATGTAATCAAAAAATAACTTCCCTCTTGAGTCATTTATTCCGCGCAAAGAGCCAGCCTCGCTCCAGCTTTGGCAAGGAGGTCCACCAATTATACCAATACAATCAGGAATTTCACTGCTTTTAAGATTTCTTATATCTCTTCTGTCAAGTTTAATATCTTTAAAATTATGCTCAAATGTTTGCCATATAGTTTTATCATATTCGTTAGCATAGATTGTATTAAATCCAGCTTTTTTAAATCCTAAATCCAGCCCTCCAGCACCTGAAAATAATGAGATTATATTCTTTTGCATATCCTAAAACTCAAACTTTTTATATTCACTTTCAGGAGTATTTATTGCCCTTGCTGTTTCGTTATTTAATACAAATAACTCATAATTATTATAACCAAGATGTTTTAAGAAAAATTTTCTATTTTTCATTGTAATTATATCCGCAAAAAGTAGGTTTAAATTTAGCTACTTCTACTAACTTTAAGAATTTAACTAAAGAGTTGTCTCTTATCTAACATAATATAATAAATAGCACAATTGGCAAATCAATGAGCAAATATTATAAATTTTAAACTATTATTTAAGCGGTACTGGGGCTAAAACAGGTTACTATAGTTTTGCAACAATGCTTTACATTACCGCAAAATAATATATTAATATATTAATATAAAATAGAAATCGGCAGAAATTTATGGCACACGCAAAAGATAATACTGTATCATTCAAACCTTCTTTTCGAGAATATTTTAAATCATCTTCTTTTATGGAAGAACATTTTGTACGTCTATTGCAAATAATGAATAAGCAAGAGGAAGAAAATATTCGAGAGAAACTAAAAGAATTTGATGAGATGAGGATTGACCTAAATAAAATTATCGATATTTCTAAGAGAATTAACCCTCAAGAGATATTTTTTTTTGGTTCTCATTTATTATTAATATTTTTAGATAATAGCGAAAATATTAATGCTATGTATAAAATTATTACAGGAGTAAGGAAAAATAAATCATCTGATCAAGCCATAAAAAGAGCACAAACCCTCTTTTATATGATTTTTCATGATAGTAGATGGAAATTTTTGACAGACGGAATTTTTGTTGCACAAGAAAAGTTAGACGTTATTCGTAGTGTATTTTACCAAGTTCCACAAATATTAGCATTAGAGGACCCATTAATTGCTTTAGGATTGCCTATATTGGATGAACACGTACTACACTTTAACCGAAAAGGTAATCTTGTAAGACAACTAGAAGTTATTAAACGGCACTCTTATGCTGCTACTCATCGTAGTAAAGAAAGGATAGTAAGAGATTACAATAGGATACGTAGAGAAGGTCTTAAAGAAGAAGCGATAGAAGAATTGAAATGTGACAATTGTTTTGTATATAATCTTGATCTACCAGGATTTCAACAAAAAGATTTACAAGATATAGTGGGAAAAGGAAATTTTAGAGTTTTACTTGAAGGATTACCATTATTCCGATTATTGATTTTGCCACAAGACAGTGTCGCATATGACTTAAACATAGGTGCAGGTTTTACTGTGCGAGGTTTAGATATTTTTACATCTTTGCAATTATCTAACCTACTTAAAGCAAATGGAGGAGAAGCATTGGCATCAACTTTACAAGGTTTAGAAAAGCTCCTGCCTTTAGTTATGCCAATAGGGCATAAAGTTTCATTTGCTCATAAACAAAATATTTCTGGATTTGGAGCTATTTCAAAGCAAGGATTACAAGAATTATTAGCAATCAAACCTAAAGAGGATAATTTTTTAGGTTATGCAGAAAATCTTGCTAGTGCAGTAAGAATATTAAAGACTAATTACATAACAAATTCAAAAGATATAGAAAAAATTATTAATATTGTTGGCTTAAAAGGCGGATATAAAAGTTGTATTAGATCAATTGCTCAATCTATTAGTAAAGGAGTAAAGGCAAATGAATTATCTTATCCTCTTGATGCTAAAGGCGTAAAAACAACATTAACAGCTCTTGATCAGAAAGAACAAGAAGAATATTTGGGGAAAGTAAGAGAGCTAGAGGCGACAAAAGGAGAAAAGAGAAAGGCAAATGATGCAGATGTGGCAGATCCTGATACTTATCTTGATGGAGCTAAGAAATTTGCTTTAGCTGGTCAAGAAATGGAAGTGATATAGGTAGCTTATTGGGGAAGCATTAAACAAATTAATCAAGAAAGCTTTTATTTGCTTCCCTAGACGGTCATCACTTGAACGTTAGGATTTCTTGTTTGATGATCACATCAATTAGAAACACTTATAGTGAATTAAAATTATAAATTATGACATTTATATTATTTCAGGATTGAAATTACTATTTTTTTTTGCGTTCTTTATAGTCTGCCGTGAAAAAGTCTACGAGCCACTCTTAGATTAGGCTATATAATATTTTCATGGGAAATAAATTATCAGAAATCAGCAGACTAAACTACAAAAGCTTGCAAAAGATTTTGTGGTGAATGCTTGTTAAAATGGCTATTTTTGAATATACATGAAAGAAAATTATGAAGCCGTACCGCAGTTTACTTGATCGTAAATGAGGAACGGAAGTCATGATTTTCTTTAATGGATAACAAAAAGAGACTTTTTCACAAGCGACTTTATAAATAAAGAGGACAGATTTTGCTATTCCGTAGCAAGGGCAATTACTGGATCTAGCTTTGAGGCTTTTTTAGCTGGTAAATAGCCAAAGATAATGCCGACGATAAGTGAGCAAGAAAAGGCAAGTATAGGTGGGGCTTTGGTAAAGATAATAACTATACCGAAAGAGGTGAGGATTATGCCGATAAAAAACCCGAGCACAACGCCGATTATTCCGCCGATGGCGCATAGTACGGTAGATTCGATATTAAATTGTATTAATATATCGCTTATGCGTGCGCCTGTTGCGATTCTAAGACCGATTTCTTTGGTGCGTTCGGTGACGCTAACTAGCATAATATTCATGACACCAATGCCGCCTACGATAAGGGATATAGCGGCGACGGAAGCAAGTAATATAGTTAGAGTATCTTGGGTTTGATTGGCGGTTTGTAGAATAGAGGCAGCATTACGTATATTGAAATCTTCGACATGGTGGCGTGATTTTAGCAGATTAAATATGGCATTTTCTGTATTATTTATGAGGTTTATGTCGTTTACTTTTACGGTAATACTGCTTAGATAATTCATACCAGATAGTCTGATCATGCTGGTTGTGTATGGTATAATTATAATATCATCTTGATCCATTCCCCAGCTATTACTGCCTTTTTCTTCAAGTATAGCTATGACTTGGAAGGGAATATTTTTTATTTGGATATATTGTCCTATGGGGTTGCTGTTGGGGAAAAGGTTATTTTTTACGGTAGTGCCTAATATGGCGGTGGTTGCATAGCTACGGACATCTTGTTGAGAGAAGAAATTTCCTGCTTGGGTATTCCAATTACGAATGGTGGCGAATTCTTCGTTTCCTCCTTGGATAGTTGTCATATAGTCGATATTGCGGTAACGGGCGGTATAACGATTACTTTGTTCTGGAATGGCGGCGGCAACATTTGGTAGGTAGGAAATTTCCTTAGCATCTTGTGGGGTTAGGGTTGTAATATCGCCAGTGCTTCTGATGCCTGGTGCTCCTGTACGGATAGAAAGAAGGTCTGTACCCATGGCATTGATCATATCGAGTATTTTTTGTTTACTACCTTCGCCGATGGCGAGCATGTCTATTACTGATGATACGCCTATGATTATGCCAAGTAGTGTTAGTATAGTGCGGAACAGATTATTTCTTAAGGAATGAAGAGCAATTTTCAAAGATTCGGAGAAGATATTTATATATTTTGTTTCTAGGTTGGGGATATTTTTTATGGTATCGGATGTTTGGTTGGGGTTAGAAGTATAGTGAGTATTTTGGTGTTGTTTAGTAATTTGACCATCTTGGAGATGAATGATACGTTGTGCGTATGCGGCGACATTTTTATCGTGGGTAATTAGTATAATAGTGTGACCTTGGGAATTGAGATGTTTTAGTAGATCTAGTATTTCTGCTCCGCTTTTGCTATCGAGTGCGCCAGTTGGTTCGTCGGCAAGAATTATTGAGGGATTATTAATGAGGGCGCGGGCGATGGCGATGCGTTGTTGTTGTCCTCCAGATAATTTAGCCGGTTTATGGTTTTTGCGATTGGCTAGTCCTACCATATTGAGAAGTTCAAGACTTTTTTGGTTTCTTTGTGATTTGTTGGTTCGTGCGTATATTGCGGGTACTTCTATATTTTCTTGAGCGGTTAGATGGGGTAATAGATTATAGCGTTGGAAGATGAAGCCAAATTTATGGCAACGCAAGTTGGCTAATTGGTTTGGAGAGAGGGTATTTATTTTGGTGTCAGAGATGGTATAGCTTCCAGAGCTTGGCTGGTCGAGACAGCCGATAATATTCATTAGGGTTGATTTACCTGAGCCAGATTGTCCCATAATAGCGACAAATTCTCCTTGGTTGATGGTAAGGGAGATATTTTTCAGGGCGCAGATGGTGTTGTCGGCTACTTGATATATTTTTGCAATATTATGTAATTTGATGAGTGGATTTATATTATTCATATTTTTGGAGTTATCTTAGGGACAAAATTGGAGCTTGAGGAAGATTTATGATTAGGTAGTATGATTAAATCATCTTTGCTTAGTCCAGAAACTATTTGAGCATTAGTTCTGGTGATTATATCGACAAGTACAATTTTCTCGATGATTTTGTCGCCTTGTTTTATTTTTATGGAGTAAGCTTTGCCATTGGCGGTGTCTTTCTCTGGGATTCTTTGACCTAAGGTGTTAGCTGGTATAGTGAGGGCGTTTGTTGCTTCTTTTACTTGGAAGAATAATTGTACGCTCATGCCGTTCATTAAGTTGCGGTTGTGATTATCGACATCACTTAGAGCGTTATATAATACTACGTTATTTACTATTTCTGGGGTTGGAAGAATTTGTCTGATTGTTGCTTGCCATGTTTTGTCTGGGTCGCCTAAGGTTGAGAAGGTTACTTTCATGTTGGGGGTAAGATTCATGATGTCGGCTTCGGCGATTTGAGCGCGGATAGTTAGTATATCGAGATTTGCAATTTGCATGATGGTTGGGGCGGTTTGGTTAGAATTTATGGTTTGTCCTTCTTTGTAGGGTTGTGTGGAGATGGTTCCTGAAATTGGGGCGTAGATATTGGTATAAGATAGATTGGTGCGGTCGAGATTTAGATTTGATTTGGCTTGATCGATTTGTGCTAGTAGTGCATCACAAGTTGCGATAGTGTTTAGATAGTTGGTGGTTGCGGTTTCGACAGCTTGTTTGCTAATAGCGGAAGTTTTGATAAGAATTTTGCTACGTTCATATTCTTTTTTAGTTAGGCTAAGATTATTTTGCTGTTGAGTTAATTGGGCTTGAAGATTTTTGATATTTGCTATGCTTGCATCTACTTTTGCTTGATAGAGCAGGGGGTCTATTTGGGCGATGAGGTCGCCTTTTTTTACATTATCGCCGATAGAAAAATATATTTTTTTTATTTGACCAGATACTTGTGTTCCGACATCGACATAGTCTTTTGGTTCGAGTTTACCTTGGGCGGTTATTATTTGGCTAATATTTGTGATTATGGGTTTAGTAAATTGTTGATGGGTTGTTGGTTTATGCTGTGTTTTAAGAATTATGACAGGCATGATTATTAAGGTAAGGCAGATGATTGGGTAAATGATTGTTTTATTACGAGCGAAACTTAATTTCTTATCTGGGATCATTTTTAATGCTGCATCGTAATTGGGTTAGCCTTAGCTAATTTGCTTAAAATAATATTTAATAAATGGGTATCAAGTTGCTGATAAGGGATAGCATAATGGAAGCAATTTTACAAGTTAGAAGTTGTTATGGCTTAAGCACTCCTTTTACTTGTCAAGGGTTTACACGAGCGCTTAAAAGCGCCCTTGACAAGCAGTCGTGTTAAGCCAAGGGGAACAACTAAGACATAATAAGTTCACATATGCACAGGGCATATGTGAATGATTATGTTTTTTTTTAAAGTAAAGGTATTTTTATGACCAATAATAACAATAACAATAAATTGAGTAACATACGTAAAGTTTATCATGGTGGTAGGGCTATTAGGTTAGTTAGTTGTGCTGGTAGTGATTGGGTAGTTGCTAGGGATATTTTGTTAGCTATAGATGGAGTTTGGTATTCTCATCATTTAGATTTTGTAGGTAAGATGTATAAGATGAAGGTGAGAGATTTTAGGTTATGTGCTGGTGAGATGGAATTATGGCTGATTAGATCGGATATGATTTTATTATTATTGATGGGAGCGGAGAGGAGCAAGGTTATTGATTTAATTGAGTTCTTATCTGGTTATGTTAATATTTTTACGCAGCAGCGAGAGCAAGAAGTTGAGATGTTTATTTATAATATTTGGCAAAGTTGTCATGAAATTAATCTATTGGTTAAGAAGATTTTAGCTTTAAAAGATATTATGTTTCTTAATGAGGTAGTTGTGAGGAGTTTGTCGGATAGTATTGGGCATATTGTGCAGCGGGCTTTGCTTGGGACAAGTTATCATATAAAGGATAATAGTTATATATGGGGTTTACTTGATGAAGAGCAGAGGGAGGAGGCAAAAAAGTTTAGTAGTGAGAGGTTAGAAGTTTAGAATTGAGATTTTTTATTTAATATTTTAAGTCCTAGTAGCTTTTATAGGTTACTAGGGCTTTCTTTTTATAAGAAATAAGATTAAGGTATTATTTATTAGAAATCTTATTTAGGGTTTGTTATAGCTAGAGGAAAGAAAGGGTTAAGTTTATGGAAGATGATAATTACAATGATGAAATGGTAGTAAAAGATAGTAATGGTAATGTATTGCAAGAGGGTGATTCTGTCCGTACAACTAAAGATCTTAAGGTTAAGGGTAGTTCTTTAAATATTAAACGTGGTACGCTTATAAAAGGGATTAGGCTTACTCATTCTGATGAAGAGATTGAGTGTAGGGTAGATGGAATGAGGGGAATTATTCTTAAAACTTGTTTTTTAAAAAAGGCTTAGATTATTGATTTAGGTTATAGGTTTTTTAAGAGTTGGATTGTGCGGCAGCTTTTCCTTTGGGTGGTCGTCATTTAAACACTTCCAACTTTTTTGTTATAAGCATTACTTAATGCAAAGAAATAAGTTTTTATAAAAATATATGCCTAGATATTTATCTTATAGATTTTAAAAACTATAATGTAAGGGTTTTTTCTTGATTCTTATTTTTTATAAATTGTTTAATTATTGTTTAATCGTTACTGTGGTTATTGATATATTGGATAAGGTTTAGGTTAATAGTTTTGTAAGGGATAGGTTAGAGGCGTTAAGCTAAATTAAATTAGTTTATGTGTAAGCTAAGTCACACAAAGTAAGTCGCACACAAAGTAAGTCGCACACAAAGTAAGTCGCACACAAAGTAAGTCGCACACAA
>CAZTUN010000021.1:15346-20535 GCA_964616845.1 uncultured Rickettsiales bacterium
CGCACACAAAGTAAGTCGCACACAAAGTAAGTCGCACACAAAGTAAGTCGCACACCTATCTATGTGGGGAGTTCCCACATGGGCTGAGAAGGAAAAAGTAAAGAAAAAGTCAAGGTGGGAGGGGGGTTCTTCTGAAGAACGCCCAGTAGGTCAAGTAGTACGAGTAAAGGGTTATTGAGGAGTGTAGGAGAATTTATATCCTTTTTTGAGCATACATTTGTAGAAGATGATTTCTTCGTCATTATCTGATGCTATGGTATTTTTAATTTGTTGATCGACTATTTTAGCGCATTCGATGGTATCTTCTTCCCAATTTTGGATTATGGGAGTTTGGTTTGTTTGGGTAATTTTTGTTTCTTGTGCTTGCGTGGTGTTGGAGCAGGTGAGGATAATTTGGATTATGGTGATGAGGGGGATGATTTTTTTTGTATGGGTCATTGGGTTTAAAAATTTTAGATAATTTATTATTTTTTTGTTTATAGCATTAATATCACAACTAATAAATTAAATAATTAATGCATTGATGCTTATTTTAGGGGGTTGCAGAGGTTAGAGGTAAATAATTAGGGGTAAATTATTAATAAGTTAATCTTTGTTTATAAATTTTGAGTAATTTTCTGTGACTATTTTCATTTTGTTAACTTTTTGTTAATCTTTTTAGTGTAATTGGAGCACAGATGAGTTATTTGTGTATGAGTAGCTCTTTTTTTTAATTTCTAATCTTTTTTATTTGTGAAGGGGAGGAGTTTTATATGACTATTTCACAATTCAAATTAGTATCTTTGGCAGAAGATATTAATAATAAGGAAGAGCAAGTAGTTTTATCCTGTAATTTCAAGTTTTCCGAGGAGATGGAAAGATTATTGAGCAGATTTATTACGTCATTTCATATGGATAGTCGTGAGGAAGCTATATGTTTCTTAGCACAGTATGGTTTAATGGCGAATAAAGAAAAGATAGATCTTTATTTTAAAGACTAGCTTTTGATTATTTAAGTGAAAGGGGGTCTCTTTTTATATTTTATAGGAAGAGACCTTTATTTTTTATGGTTATAGGTAAAAATTTGAGGTAGAAAGTTTAACTATGTTATCATTGGCAAATATAGCAAAATCTGCTTCATATTCTTCATATTACGAGAATGAAGATTATTATAGTCGAGATGTTAAAGATGAGATGAGTAGGGGAGAATGGTTTGGTAGTGGAGCTTTAGATCTTGGTTTTGTGGGAAGAATAGAGCGTGATCATTTTAGAGAATTATTGAAAGGTAGATTGCCCAATGGTTGTATTATAGGTTCTAATCGCAATGGAAAATTTGTACATGCTTTAGGGGTTGATTTAACATTTTCTGCGCCAAAATCTGTTTCTATAGCGGCGCAATTACTTGAAGATGATAGAGTATATAGGGCACAAGATTTTTCGGTGAAGACGGTTTTGGGTTATATAGAGGCTAATTTTATGTTAGCGATGGTGAGTAATAAGGGGATTAGTAGTCCAGAACAGATTAAGAATTTAGTAGCTACTTTATTTACGCATTATACTTCGAGAAATCTTGATCCACAGTTACATACTCATTGTTTGATTCATAATGTAGGCAAGAATAATAGCGGACAGTGGCGTGCGGTTAACTTAGAACAATTATTTGAAAATAAGATGTTTTTAGGAAATCTTTATCGTAAAGAGCTGGCTTATAATTTGGCAAAGATTGGTTATAAGATAGAGCGCAAGAATGAAGATGGTAGATTTGAGATTAAGGGTATTCCGACAAAGCTTTTAGAAATATTTAGCACTCGATCGCAGCAGATAAGGAAGGGATTGCAGGAGTATAATTTTCAGAATGCAAAAGTAGCAGAGATAGTAAATTTAAAAACAAGAGCGAAGAAGAATTATTCTGGCAAGCATAATTTAAGGCAGGAGTGGCAGAATAAGGCTTTGGATAATGGTTTTGATCTTAAGTCTATAGCAAGTGAGGTAATTAAGAGTAGGAAGGATTTGCAAGGAGAGGGTAATAATTTTAATAGTAAGAAGATTATAGAAAAGAATCTTGTGGAGAAATTTTGGCATAAGGTAGAAACAGTATATAATGCTTCGCATCAGTTGATAAAGAAGGGATTTTTTAGGGAAGATTTTAGTAAAGAGGGGAGAACATTAGAGGCAATTTCCTATGCTATTGCACATTTAAGTGAGAGGGAGTCGGTTTTTTCGCTGCATCGTTTAATTAAAGAAGCGATGAATTATGGTTTTGAGAAGATAAGTATTGAGGATATAAAAAGAGGATTAGATTTATTAGTCAATAGTGGAAAATGTATAGTTAAGGATAATTTGGTTACTACGCAAGAAATTTTAACAAAAGAGAAGCAGGTTATAGCGGCAGTTTTAAAGGATAAGAATAAATATTTTGGAGTTTATAGTTTAAAAGATTGTAATGATATTTTAAGTACAAGTAAGCTAAATTATGGTCAGAGAGCTGCGGTTAAGTTAATAATTTCTGGTAAAGATAGGGTAGCAGGAATTTATGGACATGCTGGAGTTGGTAAGACTTTTATGTTAAATGAGGCAAGAATATTGCTTAACGCTAAGGGATATAAGCTTTATGGGCTTGCCCCTTCTGCCAGTGCGACCCAAACTTTAAAACAGGAAGCAAAGATAGAAGGTGAGACTTTGCAGAGATTCTTAACTAGATTTGATAAAGTGGGAACAAACCGTATTAATCACGTAGTTTTATCTAAGATAAGACAAGATTTTAAAAAAAATATTTTGGTTATAGATGAAAGCTCGATGATATCTTTAAAGCAGATGGATAATTTGCTTAAAATTACTAAGAAATTACAAATGAGAGTAATTTTATTGGGTGATTATAAACAATTATCTGGAGTTGAGGCGGGGAGACCATTTGAGCAATTAATTGCCAGAGGAATGAATCATGTTAAGATTGAAGAAATTGTTAGACAGCGTAATTTAGAATTAAAGAAGGCGGTATATAGTAGTTTAAGAAGTAATATTAACAAAGCATTTACTCAGCTTGGGGATAATATTATTGAAGATAAGCATAATTTTATTAAGCAAGCAGCAGAAAAATGGCTTAGTTTAAATGATGATGATCGTCAGCAAACTTTACTGCTTGCTCCTTCACATAAGGCAAGGCAGGAGATTAATCAGATTATTCGGAATGAGTTAATAAAAGAAAAGTTAATTGCAAATAATGGGATAAATCAGGTTGCTTTATATAGTTGTGGTTTTACTTTAGCGCAAAAACATAACCCACAATCTTATCAGATTGGTGATGTTATAATTTTTAATCGCGCTAATTTTTTTAAGAAAATTAATAAGAATGATAGTTTTAAAATTGAGAAAATAGAAAAAAACCACTTATATTTATATAATGCAACTGGCAAAGTGAAATGGGATTTAACTAGTAAAATTAGCAAAAAATGGCAAGAAAAGACAGTTTGTTTTGAGGTGTATAGAGAAAAAAATATTAATATAGCAGAAGGTGATAAAATTAGATTTACTAAAAATGATATAGAAAAAGGAATTATTAATAGCCATAGTGCCAATATTATTAAGATCGCAGAAAATAATGTGATTTTAAAGCTTGAAAATGGCAGTTTATTAAGTTTGGACAAAAACCAGCAAATATTAAAACATATAGATTATGCTTATAGTTTTACGGTACATAGCGCACAAGGAAAGACATCTAATAATGTTATAGCGGTAATGGCAAGTTATGAAAAATATCTTACCAATAATAAGATGTTATATGTAGAAATATCACGAGCCAAAGATCAAGCGCATATCTTTATGGATAATAAAGATAGTGTAAGAATGCGCTTAGAGAAAAATATCGGGCAAGAATATCAAAGCGCACTTTCTTTAATTGAAAGTAGTTATGAAGGTAAAGTAAATAAAGAAAATATACCTGACATGCAAATATTTCAAGATGTTAAGGATATCGCTAATTATGCAAGTAAGAGAAATTTAGCAATTGAGCTATAATAAAATGCGTAAGAATTCTTCTCATTAATATATATTTTTTATCAATGCAAAACTTTGAGGAAGTTAAATTGTTCTATCTCTAGTTATATCATCAAAGGCTTTTTTTGCCGAAGTAATAGAATATCCTGCAGTTATAGCAGAGCAAACCACTAGTTGTGTAGTATATTCTTGTGGAAATATGGTGCTAAGATAAGCAAAGCCTGTTGAGATTAAGCCAAAAGAAAAAGCCGAGCATATTGCTAAAGAAGTGTCATTCATAGAAGCCTCTATTAAGATATTAATTATCTTTACTATATAATATAAAATAAACAAAAAAAGTTAAATAATTATATTTCTTAATTTGATTAATCGAAGTTTTGCTATCCATCAGAAAAGGAAGATAGAGCTATAATTTATTAAAAAATATATCAAAAGGATGTGCATAAGGATCATAGCTAGCTTCATCAAATAAGGTACCTATATTACCACCAGTATCTGCTTCAGCTGCTCTAGCTGCTTTAGCACTAGGTGATTCATTATATAGATATGGATTAGCTCGTTTCGCTGGAGGGGTTTTTAGATAATTTTTTATATTTTCTGCTAGTGTTTCTAATGCTTGATTATGATCTGTACACGAGCCAAAAATTATATTTTGATTCTGTGGGTTAACGACGCTATAACCAGTTGGGGTAAGAGCTTCTAATACTGTATCCAGATTATCGCTAATATAAGATAAAGCGGCTTGATAATTTGCAACCTCTTTTCTACCTATGCTCTTTTGTAGAATATTAGATATATTATCTGCAGTAAAAATCGCCAAGTCCATTAGTTGTTCTCCTTGAGCATTTATATGGACAGGGCTAGCTATTTTGCTGATAAACATGCTTAGAAAATCTATGTTGTCGAGAAGAAAAAATATATGTTCTATTGGGTTAGAGCCATTAAAATTTAGCAAAGTTATATTAGCTGAATTAAAGCCTAAAGAGTTTAATGGTTCAATATTTTGTATATATTGATCTAACTTTTTTGCTTGGTCGCAAGGCTGATCCCCTAAATGACGCCTATCTATACCTTCGTTTATGGACGCTATAGTTAAGCTAGGTAAAATATCATGTATTTTTTCAGCAAATTCTTGTTTTTTTCCAGGTAAGTCCTGTTTAGCTGCTATTTGGGCTTGTTCCTCAGCGGATTTAAAAGCAGGAATTTTTCTCATTAAG
>CAZTUN010000022.1:0-20262 GCA_964616845.1 uncultured Rickettsiales bacterium
AACGTAGACATGGCTTTCGTAGCCGTATGGCAACTCTTGGTGGCCGCAAAGTACTAAGTTCTCGTAGAGCTAAAGGTCGTAAGCGTCTTTGTGCTTAGGCATTACTTGGCTTAATTTGTTTTAAATAGCCAAAATATTTTAATTAAAATTCTTATGCTATGTCGATAACAAGTTTAAAGAACTCTCGTGATTTTGCTGTTGTTTGTAGTAGCCCTACTAGGTCGACATCAAAATCGCTTTCTCTTCGAGTAACCTTAAAAAACGAGTATTGTCTGGCTAATTCTAAATCGCTTAGAATAGGTCTAATTGTCTCAAAAAAAATCGGCAATGCTGTTGTTAGAAATCGTATAAAGCGAAGATTACGAGCTTTATGCAGCGATGTAATGACTCAAAATGCAAATGCAGATTATGACTATGTTATTTTTGCTAGCCGTCATTGTTTAAACAGAACATTCTTAGAAATGAGTAAAGATTTAAAATTTACTTTACATAGTACCAACACTTTCGTAAAAAACTCATATAATTTAAATAATAATAAAGACACTATTGCTTTGGAGAAGTAGGCCATGAAGCCAAATGATAATTCAAGATTGCTACTTGCAGCAATCTTATCAATGTTTGTATTACTATTATGGCAATATTTTTATAATGTTCCCAAGCAAAAACAGTATCAAGAACAACTACATCAATATGAAGCAAGTATAGCTAAAATACAAGAGAAGCGTAAGGCTCTTGCCCAGCCAGAACAAGCAAAAGAACAAAAAATAGAAACACAATTTGCAAAAATAAAGTCAATAAAAATAAATACTCCTAATCTTCAGGGATCTATAAGTTTGAAGGGAGCTCGTTTTGACGACTTAACTTTGAAACAATATAAACAGACTGACGAAAAATCTCCAAATGTTGTTTTATTATCTCCAAGCTATAAAGATTATATTTATTTTGCTGAATTAGGCTGGCTATCTGATAATGCTGATTTGTCTCTTCCTAATTCTGAGACAATATGGAGCTCAAATAACTCTGAATTATCTCCTAATAATCCTGTTATACTTACTTGGAAAAACAATCAAGGTATTACATTCAAAATGAAACTTAGCGTCGATGATGGATATATGTTTACTATCGATAGACAAGTTGAAAATAATTCCAAAAATGAGATTTCTTTAGCAAATTATGGCATATTAAACCGAGTTGAGATTAATCCTCATACTCCAGACAGTAATGATTCTGCCTACACTAATAGTAAAGGTCCTATTGGCGTATTTAACAAAGTATTATCCGAGACGACTTTTAAAGATATAAAAGAAACTAAGAAATTATCTAAAACCAATGTCCAAGGCTGGATTGGTTTTACGGATAAATATTGGTTTACCGCAATTATTCCTAACTCTACAGATAATTTTGATGCTAATTTTAGTTATTACTTTAAAGATTTACGTGATCGCTTCCAAGTTGATTACATAACTCCATTAACTACCTTAAAACCAGGATCTAGTCACAACACAACTGCTAGACTATTTGCTGGAGCAAAACAAGTAGACTTACTAGATAAATACTCTTCTCAATATAACATAGCTTTATTTGATAGAGCTGTTGATTTTGGCTGGTTTTACTCTATTAGCAAACCTATATTTAAGTTATTAACCTATTTCCATAAATTAGTTGGTAATTTTGGAGTAGCAATACTTCTTTTAACTATATTTATAAAAATCATTCTTTTCCCATTAGCATATAAATCATATGTTAGCATGTATAAGATGAAAGAATTTCAACCTCAGATTATGGCAATCCGTGAAAGATATGAACATGATCGTGTTCATATGAATAAGGAAATATTAAATTTATATCGTCGTGAAAAAATTAATCCAGCATCTGGCTGCTTGCCTATTTTACTGCAAATTCCAGTATTTTTTGCTCTATACAGAGTGCTTTCTATAACTATAGAAATGCGCCATGCGCCTTTCTTTGGCTGGATTCATAATCTATCAGCTCCAGATCCTACAAGTATTTTTAATCTTTTTGGGTTATTACCATTTAACCCTCCTCCTATTTTATGCTTAGGAGTGTGGCCTATCATTATGGGTATAACTATGTATTTCCAACAAAAAATAAATCCTCAACCTACTGATCCAATTCAAGCAAAGGTTATGAAGGGATACCCTTATTTCTTTACTTTTATATTATATAAATTTCCAGCTGGTCTTGTAATTTATTGGGCTTGGAATAATACTTTAACCATAATACAGCAATTAATTATTACTAAATTACTTGCAAAGAAAATTATAAAATAGCTGTACACATAAATGGATCATATAGCAGAAGATAGACAAACTTTGGAATTTGGTCGTTGGCTTTTTAGCGGTGAGTGTAAATTTATTGCAGGAGCTCATACTATTGAACAAATACCTACCTATAATTTACCAGAGATTGCTTTTTGCGGCCTTTCTAATGTAGGGAAATCAAGCTTAATTAACGCTTTAACCAATAATAAAAATCTTGCTCGCATTTCTAATACTCCAGGGAGAACCCAGCAAATAAATTTTTTTCTTTTGCGTGAAAAACTTATTCTAGTTGACTTGCCAGGATATGGTTATGCAAAAGTAGGAAAAAAGCAAAAAGCCAATTGGGATAAACTTATATTGCTTTATCTAAAAGGAAGACCTAATCTTGCTAGAGTATATTTATTAGTTGATGCTCGCCGTGGCATAAAAGATAGCGATTTGGAAGTAACTAAAATTATGGATGATATTGGTCTTAGTTATCAAATTGTAATTACTAAGCTAGATGAAATAAAAAAGGCTGATTTTGATAAATTAATTTTACAAATTCGTGACAAAACAAAAAAATCTATTGCTCTTCATCCAGAAATTATTGCCACAAGCAGTAAAAATAATATAAATATTGATCAATTACGTGCGTACGCCGCTAATTTTGCAAAAAATTATCATAAATAATAACGGGTAATAATTATGACTTCATTAGACCAATATATACAAAAAGCACAAATACTTGCTGAAGCATTACCTTATATGCGTACATTCTCAGGCGAAACTTTTGTTATAAAATATGGTGGTAGCACCATGGGAGATGATCATTTAGCACAAATATTTGCCCGTGATGTAGTATTGCTAAAATTAGTTGGAATTAATCCTGTAATTGTTCATGGCGGCGGTCCACAAATTAGTAAAATGCTAGAGAAACTAAAAATAAAAAGTACTTTTATTGACGGTTTAAGAGTAACAGATCAAGCAACTGTCGATATTGTCGAAATGGTATTATCTGGATCAATTAATAAAAAAATTGTTACAGAAATTAATAAAGCTGGTGGAACTGCTATAGGATTATCAGGAAAAGATGGTAACTTAATTACAGCACAAAAACTTCGTCGCACTAAAAAAGATCCAGATTCAAATATTGAGCAAATTCTTGATCTTGGCTTTGTTGGCGAACCAGTTGATATTGACCCTGAAGCACTAATTGTACTTGAAGAATCTGATGTAATACCAGTAATTGCTCCTATTGGTCGAGGTATAAATGGAGAAACCTATAACATCAATGCCGATAGCGTAGCTGGAGCTGTAGCATCTGCTCTTGGTGCAAGTAAATTACTCTTACTTACAGATGTACCTGGTATCCTTGATAAGGATAAAAATCTTATTAGCCAAGTTTCCGTATCTGATGCAAAGAAACTCATGAAACAAGGCGTAATAAGCGGTGGAATGATTCCAAAGGTAGAAACTTGTATAGATGCATTACAAAATAATGTTGATGCGGCTCACATACTAGATGGCAGAGTTCCACACGTGTTATTACTTGAAATATTCACCGAGCTTGGCACTGGAACAATGCTAGTAAACGACTAAATTAACCTTAGTTTATGCGCTTAAGGCATAGGTTATCTAGCAAAAACTCAGGTTCTGTTACTTATAGAAAATAACTTATTTTCTGAAGTTACTAATCTTGCCGCAACAAGTTGTTTTGCTGGTTCTATTGCTTTTATATGTTTATCGCATTCTTGGTATTTTGGAGTTCTAGCATTATCTAAATATTCATATTTATTGCTACCAAAGTGAAAATTCAGCATGTTTATGATACTTCCTTTTACAAAATTATCGTATAACTCTGTGGCTGTTTCATAATTAAAAATATTGCCTTCCATCTCTAAACAATCAATTTTTCCACCTTTAGCAAAAAATTGTGATATTCCTCCAATTTGTGAAATTTTATTATTGCTAAAATCTAACCAACTTAAATGATGATCATATGAAAATATAGCAGAAAATATATGATTTGCGCTCCTATCCTTTAAACCACAATTAATTATGCTAATATCTAAAAATTGCCTACACCTAATAATATCTGCAATATAAATTGCATCTATTTCATGTAAATTTATTCCTTCAATTTTTAAAGTAGTGCCATATAAATTACTTAACTGACTCTTTAATTGATTAGAAATCTCACCTCTTTCTTTCTCTATACCAAATGCTACTTTAAGCTCTTCATCTGAAGAATCACTATATTTATTTTCTTCCAACACAAAGACCACCTACCTGCTCTACTACTGGTACAGGATTTACTTTGCTTAAATCCGTGGCAGGAGTATTGCTTAATTTTTTACTAACATAGTCATATATTAATTTAAATTTAGGATCAGCTCCTTGCTTACTTTTTTCTTCTTTTAATTGAACTATAGGTTTTGTCCCAGTGTTATTAGATTGACCAAATAAATCAACATAATTTTGCGCAACAAATTCCAAGGCTTTAAAACATTTAGGATTATTTCTAGCAATTGATAATGCAATATGTGCTATATTATTTCCGTTTCTAGTTTGCTGTACAAATAATTGATTAAATTCCTCTCTTGTTTGCAAGATAAGCAAACATGGTACAGCATTTTTAGCAACTGCTACATGCACTGGATTTACCTTCCCCTCTGTTTCAGCGTAAAATAATTCTTTATATGTATTGTTGTTTATCAAGAATTCTACAATTCTTCCTGCATTATACGCCATGGCAAGATATGCTACATTACTTCCATTAGGCGTTTTTTGGAAAAACAATTTTGAATATTCCTTTCTACCATCTAGAAACTTTAATACTTCAATGTTATCTTTTAATATCGCCGCATGAATTATGTTTCGATCATCTTTATTTTTAACCTCCAGTAAATCTTTATTCTTACTATCGATAAGTTTTAATATTTTTATATAACCATAACTTGCTGCATTATAAGCTACACTATATCCATATTTATCAGTCTGCCTAAATAGAGATTGATCTTTATCTAGAATAAATCTTAAAGCCGCTATACTCTTATGTTTGTTAGCAATATGCGCTATATTATTTCCGTTTTTATACTTAGAGTTAAATAAAGTTGGGTATTTCTTATAAACAAACCATAAAACATTAACTTTATTACGCCTAGCTGCTATATGCGCTATATTTTCTTCTGAGTTACCACTTAAATCTTCTAATAGATCTTTGTATTCAGAACTACTATGAATAAATTCCAAACTCTCAACATTACCATATTCAGCGGCTATATGAGCTATATTACGTCTTTTACCATCTAATTCTTTAAATAAATCCTTATACTGACTTTTACGACTAAGATAGTTTAATACATCTATCGAATTATATTGAGCAGCTATATGAGCTATATTACGTCCATTTTGATTCTTAAGGCGTAAGAACGCTTCATCTTCGCTCTTTGATAAAAACTCCAAAAGAATAACATTATTATGCTTAGCCGCTAAGTGAGCTAGATTAAGACCATCATTCTTATATTCTGATATATTAAATTCTTCTTTGTTTTTTAAAAGAATAAGCCTAATATTTCTTGCACTTCTTGCCCTCAACAAGGCATCCGCTATTTCATCTCTATCTTTCATATGTCAAACTAATCTAAGTAAATTTTAAACTTTACTTAAATAATTAATATTTAGAGCTATTGCAAGACTATATTTTATTAAACAGCTATATATTAGCTAAACAATAATTTATCCATTGTGCTGTTAACTTTTCTTGAAGCGTATTTTGTTTTAATCTTTCATTTAGATGGGAGAAATCTACTTCATCTAGGTTCTGGTCTTGGTTAAAACAACTATATACATATTTTTCTTCACCAGTTTTTGGATCAACATGACGTTGCAGACACTGCGCACAAACTTCTTTCATCATACATTGCATTGGTGAATTTATCGAACCAATTGCTAAATGCTTAGGATTAAGATATTCTTTTAAGATGCCAAATCTTGCTTTTTGTACAGCAGCCATCATACGATCTGAACCAATAGCTATAACTCTATCAACATCTTGTAATCTTATATCTATTTTGCCTAACATACCATTAGCATAAGCATTGATTGCCTCTACTATATTGCCATGAAATGCTCTATCTTGCTTACGTTCTGGAGTAAATACTGCTTCATCGCAGGCCCATATAATAATATCTGCAGCAGCTTCAATTTCTTTTACTTTATATCGATCTTGAGCTTTTTTATAACCTGCAAAATATAGTACTTTTGAACCATTATCTCTTAATGCTTTACCTATAGAAAATAATACTGCATTTCCTAAACCACCTCCAACTAGCATTACAGTTTCTCCACTTGTTATATGAGTTGGAGCTCCCGTAGGTCCCATTAAAACTACTGGTTCTTGTGGTTTGAGACTCATACATAAATTAGATGATCCGCCCATCTCAAGAACAATCGTAGATAATAATCCCTTTTCTTTATCTACTGACGCACCCGTCAGAGCAAGCCCTTCCATAGCTAAAGTAGTTCTATAACCATTTTTGTCTTTTACCTTAATTGCATTGCTTTCAAAATTTTGTAAGCGATAAAATTGTCCAGGATTAAAGTTACGTGCTGCTGCTGAAGCCTTAACCGTAATCTCAACTATATTAGGTGTTAATCTTTCAATCTTATATACTTTAGCAATAAGCTCTTCATTCATTTTTTCAATAAATTCTTTACTGTTTAATTTAGAACAAGCTTCTGCCTTAGATAAAACCTTATTGATTATAGGATATCCTTGTTTTGCTGCACCCATTGCTTTAACAACATTACCTACAAATGAAGGATGTAGATCCCCAAAATAACTAACATACTTATTATTTTCTGACTTATGTAAAAGTACATGTATTTGCTTCGGCTTTGAAGTATTAGCTTCTGGTTTTACAATATTACCATCTTCATCTACCGCCCTAAAATATTTTCCGTCTAGATGGAAATGTAGAGGGTCTTCTCTGTTAAGTACAGTATTTGGATTAGTTCCTGCTGCGATAAATATGCTTCTTGCAGGCAAAAATCTCTCTTCTTCAATAAAACCTTCACCATTAGGATTTTTTATCTTAGCAATTAATTTTAATCCTTTAGCATAATTTTTATCATCTATTTCTACAGAAACAGGCTGTAAATTCTCACAAAATTCTATACCTTCTTGCATGGCAAGCTCTACTTCTTCGTGATTTAGTCGATAAGCTGGGGCATCTACTAATCTTTGACGATAAACTACTTTTACCCCTCCTAATTGTTTTAATATTGCTATTATATCAGGATTGCGACCTTCTTGGCGTGCCTTTTCACGTTCCGCCCTTATAATTTTTGCATGACTTATAAATTCTTCTGCAATTACCGCCTCTTCTTCAGACCAATTTTTTCTTACTTGCTCAATACTAGTTTTTGCAACTAGAACCTCATATCTACTTAAGAATTTCTCAACTTGTATCGGATAATAAGCCAAACTTTCTGTTGCAGTATCAATAGCTGTTAAGCCTCCACCTATAACTAAAACTGGTAATCTTAATGTTAAGTTTGCTATAGAATCTTTTTTTGCGGCACCAGTTAATTGTAATGCCATTAAAAAATCAGAGGCGGTACGAACTCCTCTAGCCAACGCATTTGGCATATTAATAACCGTAGGACGACCAGCTCCCATACATAATGCTATATGGTCAAACCCATAATTTATTGCATTATCGTATGTTATGGTACTACCAAATCTGATTCCACCATACATAGCAAAATTATTGCGTCTTTCTAATAATAATCTAATTACTTTAAGATAATTCTTATTCCATCTAACTGTAATTCCATATTCTGCAACGCCGCCAAATCCCGACAAAACCCTTTCATCAAGCTCTTCAAATATTTCGCCAATATTCTTAATTAACTTAAATTCTGTACGATTACCTTCATTATCAACGCCTGAAATATTACTAGGTAGTGGTTCTATCTTTAGACCATCTATTGCAACAACTGTATGACCTTCACTTAATAAGTGATGCGATAAATTAAATCCAGCAGGACCTAATCCAACTACTAATATTTTATAATTAGTTGCAGCTTTAACTATAGGACGATCTAAATTTAATGGATTCCATCTAGTTAACAATGAATAAATTTCAAATCCGTATGGTAAATCAAGTACGTCTTGCAATACTCTTGTTTCATTACGAGGTATATTAACAGGCTCTTGTTTTTGATAAATACAGCCCTTCATACAATCATTACAAATTCTATGTCCTGTTGCTGCACATAAAGGATTATCTATTGCAACCATTGCTAAAGCGCCTAAAGAGATACCTTGCGCTTTAAGTGTATTCATTTCAGAAATTTTTTCTTCTAATGGACACCCTGCCTGAGAAATATTCAATGCAGTTTTCTTAAAAGCACCATCTTTTTCTTTTAATCCTTTAGAGCAAGAATCTTTACCCTGATTATGACAATATATGCAATAATTTGCATCATCTAATACTTGTAATAAGCTTCCACCCTTGTCTGTAAGTTTAAATCCATCACGATAGCGCAAATGATCATCTTGCAATTTTATTACTGTAATTCCATCAACAATTTCTGTTTCGACTTCAACTAAATTAAAAAAGTCTAATTTTCTTGGTAGTTTAAATAAAACTCCTTTTTTGTGCAGATGTTGACCTTCATAACTATTTACAGCAAAACAAGTATATTTCGTGGCAAGTTCTATTTCATCTAGATATTGTTCTTTATTTTCAAGCCAGTAATTTACTTTATCTGCAAAAAGCTTTTCTGTTATTTTTCCACCTAACTTATTTTCTAAGTCAGATATTATTTTTGCTATATCAAATTCTTTAACTTGCAACTCATTATATTTTTTTATTGCCTGTCTTTGTACAAACAACCTCTTGCAGCTATAAATATTAGCTAAATCATTATGTTTTTGTGCAAGATCTTTTATTTCTTTTTCAATAGAAAATAATTTACCTAAAAAATCCTCTAAATATGGGGCAAGGTCGATTAAGAAATTTGAAATTTCTTTTTCTGCTACATTACTTTTTTCTTTTCTTAAAGTAACTAAACGATTAGCTAATTCAATATTTCCTTCTTTTAAGTAAGAAATAAAATGCGAGTCTAATTTTATTAGACCTTCACGATTATACAAATCTTGAGCATTAAAACCAAACTCTAACATAAAATTATATACCCTCACCAGAAATTTGTAATGCTTGTTGTTTTAATGGACGTACAAAATTATTTTCGACATATTCATCTAAAATTGCTACATTATGCGATATAGAATTATTAGTATTATCGATAATTAAGTCAGCATTTTCTGGCTTTTCAAACTTATCATTTATTCCAGAAAAATGTTTAACCTTCCCATTTTTTGCTTCCAAATATAAATTACTATTATCTCGCTTTTCACAAACAGCAATATCTGTATCTATAAATACACTATGAAAATTTTCATGAACAATATTGCGTGCTCTTCTTCTATGTTCTGCACGAGGCGATATAAAAGATGTAATCACAATAACTCCAGCTTTTGCCATAATCGATGCTGTTTCTGCTACGCGTCTTAAATGTTCTGCTCTATCTTTATCACTAAAACCTAGTCCTTGACTAAGACCTTGACGGAAATTATCTCCATCTAAAACAAATACATGGTATCCTTTGGCAAATAGTTTTTTTTCCAATTCAACTGCTAAAGTAGTTTTTCCTGCGGCATGTAGCCCACAAAACCATAATACTCCTCCTAAATGTCCATTAACTAAGGCTCTTCTTTGTGGAGAAATTACATCTTCGTTAACAAACTCACCGTGGTATGTATCGCTAATTCTTTGATTAGCAAAACCTTCCATACTTATAATTCCACCGCCGACTACTTTATAGCCTTCCATCAACATAAACCTACCTGTTTTATTGTTAACGGAAAATTCATCTAAGGCTGCAATACCACGTACCTTAAAAACAACTTCTGCAACAGAATTTTTTTCAACTTTCTTATTATTTATATGTGATAAATCATCAGTACTAATTACTTTCTCTACTTCTCGAACATCAACACGATATTGGCTAGTATTGATTTTCATTATATATCTTTTTCCTTCTTCAAGAATACTCTCTGACAACCAAAATAACTTAGCCCTAAATAGATTAGTTAGAACAGGGGCGTCTTTTACATGGCTTGCTATCTCGCCACGTTCTATAAATATTTGTTCTGTTAAAGTAATGCCTGTAGACATGCCAGCACTAACTTTATGAAGCTCTTTTCCACCCCAATTTTCAATTGAAGCAACTTTTGAAGTTTTATTTGACGGAGAAAATAATAGTGTATCACCGATCTTTAAACTACCACTCTCAATTCTACCCGCAAAAATTCTTTTATGCTCATCAAATCTATAAACATCTTGTATCGGAAATCTTAAAGAAAGATCTACAGGTTCAGGCTTACGTTTAAATTTGTCTAGTGCTTCAATAACAGTAGGCCCTTTATACCAAGCCATTTTATCGGAACGATTAACTATATTACCACCCTCTTTTGCAGTAATTGGAATAACTTGACTTGGAATAACGTTAATTTCTTTTAGGTAACTTCTATATTCTTTTTCTATTTGATCAAATCTTTCTTGCGAATAGCCAACCAGATCCATTTTATTAATTGCTACAGCAATTTGATCAACCCCAAGCAAATGTAATAAATATCCATGTCGCTTAGATTGCTCCTTTACACCTTCAGCAGCATCGATCATCAATAAAGCAGCCTCAGAACTTGCTGCTCCAGAAATCATATTTTTTAGAAATTCTTTATGACCAGGAGCATCAATAATAACATAGTTTCTTTTATCGGTCTTAAACCAAATTTGACTAGTATCTATAGTAATTTCTTGATCTCGTTCTGCCTGCAATGCGTCCATCAAAAATGACCATTCAAATTGCATGCCTCTTTTTTTACACATAGCCTGAATTTGCTCATATTTCCCTTCTGGTAAAGAATTTGTATCATAAAATAATCTGCCTACTAAAGTAGATTTACCATGATCAACATGCCCTACTATAACTATCTTCATTTGTTCTTTTTCCATCTGCTTCTCATCTAAATTTAGTATTTATTCAATAGGCTATTATAATAGCTAATATTTTATTTTAGTTTTTAGGCTATTTATCTTACATATAACCGTCGGCTCTAAGTCTTTCAAAACTAGACTCATCTTCATCTGCTCCCATAGGACGACCCGAACGTTCAGATATTTTTGTTACCCTAAGCTCTGCTATTATTTCATCAATATTAGTAGCATTGCTTTCTAGTGGCCAAGTAATACCTTTTTCTCCCAAAGATCTAAATCTCATCATTTTACCGCCAAAATCTCTTCCTTCAAATAAATGATATGGCTTTGCATAATAAAGAGGAACCATCGGTATATTTTCATGCTTTACATATTCCCAAATATCTAACTCTGTCCAATGTAATAAAGGATGTATCCTTACGTGAGTAGTTGGAGGAAAATCGGTAGTATACTGATCCCAAAACTCAGGAGGCTGATCTTTTACGTCCCACTGACTTTCTGCATCTCTAGGACTAAAATAACGCTCCTTTGCTCTAGTTCCCTCTTCATCGCGCCTAATTCCAGCAAATAAGCCATTAAATTGGTATTTTTTCATTACCTGCTTTATCCCACCAGTTTTTCTTGCCGCAACTCTAGCAGCATGAGGTAATGTAGCGTCTGTACTCTCAAGAGGAGGACATATTTCACTAATAAGATCTATGCCCCATTCTTTAGTATATTTATCTCTATACGCATATACCTCTTCCATTTCAAGCTCTGTATCACAATGAATCAAAGGAAAAGGAACCTTACCAAAAAATGCTTTACGAGCTAAATGAATCATTACCGTACTATCTTTTCCAAAAGACCAAAACATTCCTAATTTTGGAATTTTGTTAAATGCTTCGCGGAAAATATAAACACTTTGCGCTTCTAATCTTTCTAAATGGTTCATAAATTTTCTTTCTCTATTATTTATTTTCTTCTATGACAACATGCAAACCACACTCTGTTTTGCCATTATCTTTTTGATTTAACCGAGTATGTCTCCACCTACCTGCACGCTCATCTTCACCTAAATAAACTGGGGTTGTACAAGGCGCACAACCAATTGATAAATATCCCAAATTATATAATGGATGATGCTCTATATTATGCTCCTTCATATAGTCATCACGCATCTTTTTATCCCAGTTAATTAAAGGATTAAACTTTATTTTATTATCTTCGGTTACCTCTATTGTAGAAACATTACTCCGATCTGAAGTTTGCTGTTTTCTTCTTCCCGTAATCAAAGCCTCACAGCCATTATCTTTTATTGCTCTTTCCATAGGCTCTACTTTACGCAACCAACAACAACGATTAACTTGCGATAACCATAGATCGCCTTTAGTATCATTATTAGCTATAAGTTTACTATCTGGCTGCAAAAACTTAACATTTTTTAATGCAAATTTATTAATTATTTTATCTACATAATTTAATGTTTCTGGAAAATGCTTTAATGTATCTAGAAATAATATTGGCGTTGTAGGATTAATTTTCCCCAACCAAAATGAAATAATAACATCTTCAGGATTAAAAGCCGATAATAACGCAACTTTATCTCCATAGCTATCTACTACAGATTTTACTAAATCACTACCTTCAAGATTTTTAAATTTATCTATATTAATCATGTTTTAACCAGCCATTTTTATCTATAATTTCGTCTGTTTTTATAGCAACTTCTTCGTTACTTAATCCCTTACTTCGCCATAATAATCTTTTGCTTGCTATTTCTTCTAATCTATCTGCCCATATCGGTTCAAACATTTTTGCAATATATGATCTTACCCTTTTAGCTAAAGTTGGACTTTTGCCACAACTATTAACTGCTATTATCAAATCACCTCTTTTTACATAACTTGAATAAAAAAAGTCGCAATATTGATTAGAATCTTCAATATTTATTAAAATATTATTCTTTTTTGCAATTTTTGCTAATTGCTCAGATTGCTCCAGATTAAGACCTACTGCTAATATAAGCTGAAAATTTTTAGCATATTCTTCGTCTATCTCCTTATAAGGCACTATCTCTACAAAATTCTTTAACCCTAATTCTAATAACTTATTTTTTCGTTTTTCTACACCATCTATACTACCTATAAGTAGAAGATTTATTTTATCCAAATTTATAGATATTGGCAGCATTGATGATTCCCTTAGATTAGGCGGCAATTGCCCATTTATATTTTGTAGATAATTGACTTACTACTTCATCAACACAAGATTTTATACCTACCCTATAAGCAAAGTCTCCAAATAATTCATTTTTATCTTTTCTATCTGCAATATATTTTGCAAATAAAACATCAAAAACTTCCATAATATTTTCATAAGGAACACGATCAAGTATTTTACTATTCAGCCTAGTACCTTCAAAATCTCCGCCTATAAATATAGCATAAAACCCAGGAGTTCTACCAACTATACCAATATCTCCGCCATAAGGCCTTGCACAACCATTAGGACAACCAGTTACTCTTACAGATATTCTATCTTGCTTTATGTTATATTTTGTTATTAATTTATCAAATTCCTCTATCATAGGAACCGCAACTCGCTCAGCTTCAGCTAAAGCTTTGCCACAAGTTGGCATAGCAACACATGCTAAAAAATATCTATGCAATTCAGATATTTGGTTGCGACTCTTAATATTATACTTTAGTAAAATATTATCGATCTTTTCTTTATTTTCAGGAGCAATATCATAAATAATAATATTTTGATCTGCGGTTAATGAAATATTTGGCTGATATGTACTAATAATTTCATGCAACGCAGTCTTTATCCTAGTTACATCATTATCTACAATTCTTCCACTATCTACAACTATACCCAAAAATAACTTTCCATCTCCTTGTTCATGCCACCCCATAGAATCAAATATTTCATATTTAGCAATAGATTTTGCATCTTGCATTTTAGAGCCAAAATAATGTTCTAAAGTTTTGCGCGTCCACTCAATACCTTTTTCTTCTACAACATATTTTAATCTTGCATGCTTGCGATCAGATCTATCTCCATAATCTCTTTGTAATTTTATTACCGCCTCTACCCCCCTAATCAACTGATCTGCCTCAACAAAGGCAATTGGGGTTGCCATTCTTGGATAAGTTTCTGGCTTATTATGTGTCATTCCCATTCCCCCACCAATAGCCAAATTATAACCTATAAGCTTATCTTGTTCATAAATAGATATAATTGCCAAATCATGAGTTAGTGCATCAACACTATTATCAGAAGGTAAAATAAGAGCAATTTTAAATTTACGCGGCATATAATGTTTACCATATAAAGGCTCTATATCATCTTCACTTTGAGTAATATTACCTAGCTCATCAACCCACAACTCATTATAGGCTTTAGTTTTTGGCGCACAAAAATCTGCAACTAAATAAGTATCTTCAAGCAATTTCAAATGTTTTTTATCCTTAAATGGGGCTGGCGAGCACATAACATTACGCACGACATCTCCACAACCACCTAAAGTAGATAGCATTAATTTATTAATTTCTTTTATATGACTGCGAAGATTTTTTTTTACTATACAATGAAATTGAAAAGTCTGTCTCGTTGTAATTCGTAAAGTATTATTTGCATATTTTTCTGCAATTTTTTCTAAGCCAAGATACTGATTAGCAGTTAATCTTCCTCCAGGACATTTCATTCGTAACATAAATTCCCAGTGCTTTTCTTTACCTGCTTTTTTTAATTCGGTTGCTGTATCACGATCATAGCCTTGGTAGCTGCCGTGAAATTTTAACAATTCATAAGATTCATCTGAAACATATGGGTTAGCATCTTCAAGCTCTGCTGCTATGTTACCACGCAAATAATTGCTTACTTCTTTTATTTTTTCTACACCAGAAACTTTATTTTCAGACATATTTAAAACACCATTATTCTTATAAATTAACTCTAACTCTCAGCAAAGTTTAGACGAGAGCATAATCAATCAAACTATTCTTTGCTATACTAAATATCAGCTTTTTCAAGATGCATAAAATATTTTTATTTACGAAGGCAAATTATATATACACTATCATAAAGTATTAATCAATATTATTTTGTATTATGCTATATTATACATTATTAATTTGTATATTATCGCATTTGACTAGTTGTCTAAATTATGACATAAAATTAGTATCATAATTGATATATTATGAGGTTATAAGTGCTAGAAAGACAAAAAATTGAGGATTACTCAGATAAATCTTGCCTACCACCTCTAGATCCAGCAATAATTTCACAAATGCGTAGAAATTTTATTGAGACAATTATTAGATACCCTTTTGACCGTCCTAATATTACAGAAATAAACATCCATTGCAGAGATTATTATTCTATAGATAACAAAAAGGGGATTAAAAATTCCTTTTTAAAAAGATATCTAATCTCATGCATGAGCAAGGCTTTAGAAGAGTCAAATCTATTTTCTTCTGGCAATGATTATTCTAAGTATGTTAGTAATTTTTATGAGCCTTTTGTAAAAGAAAATAGTAATTTTGATGATTTTCCTAATTTCCTTATTCGTGAAATAGTAGAATCTCAAAAATCTCCTAACTCAGCATTATCCGATCAAGAATTGCAGTCCTTAACCAAAAGCATTGATACAGCATATAAAAACTATAAAAGCTTAGCTCAAAGCAAAGATTTAGACATAAACATATATAATGCGATATTCAAAGATGATCCTAATTGTGAATTTTCAGATTGTTTACTTTACAGATTAGTAAATTATCATTTTTTTGAACGAAGAAACCACTTACCTCCATCAGATCAATTATATAGAAATTTAGTAAAAACTATAAATTTAATCTATACAAACGCAAATTTTGAATTATCTAAGATATTAATCAAAGAAGAAATATTAGAACAGGCAATAGAACAACAATCGAGAAAAGCCTTAACTATAAGTCCTCAACCAACAGAAGAAGAACAAAAACAAGTTCTCAATTTAACTGCAATTAAAGGATATTTAAGTCATATATATATATATAATACTATTCAAATACAAGAACTTAACCCAGCAGCCCCACCAAGCCAACTCAACTCAGCAGATGTCTTGCCTTCAATTAAGGTCTTAACTATATCTACTGCATAAATCAATATAAAAAAATGATTAATTTATTAATAATAAATTAATATTTATCTCATATAATATATGATATTACTTAGTTAAAAAATTAAGGTTAGATATTTATATGACAAAAGATAAAGATATAAAAAATACAGAATATGACTGTACTCTAAATCTGCTTGGTGAACTTATATTTATTGATCGAGATGGTAAAGAAATTAATCCGACGTTTATCACACAAGAAATTTTACAAGCGATAATTGACAAGAAACAATCATTTATACAACAACTTCAGGAACAAGCAGAATCTTCTCGACCGAAGAGAGCAAGAAGAGATGCTGCAACAGGAGATGAATTACAACAAAGCGCCGATATACTTAAAAAATTAAGACAGCTTAGAGAAACACGGATATTCGAAGAAGCGGTAGCAGGACATAAGGGTCATGTTCGTACTACTCTGCTAAGAATTGGTAAAAAAGGTAAAGCTTATACAATTCCTAATACACCTCCTCATACTAGTAAACCAAAAGGAAAACCAATTCTTGAACCTATAGACAAAGATAAGTTGTCAAAAGCTGGCTTAGCTAGTAGCAAGGAAAGACATGGAAAACGTGGAATTAGTTATAATTTAGACAATGTAAGTAAATTCGATCCGCTAAAAAAAGGTAAAGGTAAAGAATAACTATAAAGCTAGTTTTTTCTTAAAACTGCAACACCTGGTAGCTCTTTGCCCTCTAACCATTCTAGAAACGCACCTCCAGCCGTTGAAATATAGGTGAAGCTATCTATTAAGCCTGCAACTCCCAATGCTGCAACTACATCACCACCTCCTGCAAGACTAATTAGCTTATTTTGATTAGTCAAAGACGCAATATAACGAGCAACACTAATTGAACCAACATCAAATGGTCGATATTCAAAAGCTCCAAGCGGTCCATTCCAAATAACCGTCTTAGATGATGATAAAACTCTAGCTATTTGTTCTATTGTCTCAGGTCCTATATCTAATACCATAGAATCATTTGGTATGTTATTTACACTTACTATTTTTGTCTTAGGTTTTTCTTGAGTAAGAGAGTTAGCAACAACAACTTCCGTTGGCAAAACTATATTACAACCATTTTGTTGCGCTTTTGCCATTATTGCTTTTGCCTCATCTATTAATTTTTCTTCATATAATGATTTACCTATTTGCAAACCTTTTGCTTTTAAAAAAGTATTTGCCATCGCACCACCAATAACTAAATTGTTAGCTTTGTTTACTAAGTTGCACAATAAACTAAGCTTCGTAGAAACTTTTGATCCTCCGGTAATAACCGTCAATGGTCTGTCCTGACTCGATAAAACTTTCTCAATACTGTTAATTTCTTTTTGTAATAACTTACCAGCAGCTGAAGGTAATAATTTTGCTATTCCATAAATAGAGGCATGTTTTCTATGCGAACAAGAAAAAGTATCATTTATATAAAAATCTGCTAATTCTGCTAATTGCTTAACAAATAAATCATCATTCTTCTCTTCACCTGCATGGAAGCGTAAATTTTCTAAAAGTAATATCTCTCCATCTTGCAATGCATCAATCACATTTTTTACTGAATCACCAATACAATCAAGAGCAAATTTTATCTGCTTTCCATTTAAAGCCTCACCCAATGCATTAGCAAGAGGAGCTAAAGATAAATCACGCTCAAATTTGCCATTTGGTCTACCAAAATGAGATATAACTATAATTTTTGCTTTATTTTTTATTAACCAATCGAATGTAGGAATCAACTCATTAATCCTAGTATAATCCTCTATTCTCCCAGAATGCATAGGAACATTTAGATCAACACGACATAGAACCCTCTTATGGGCAACCTTTAAATCTTCTAAACAACGTAAATTTTTCATAATCCAACCTACATTATTGCAGCGACATCTAACATTCTATTAGCAAAGCCCCACTCATTATCATACCACATAATCACATGGACAAATTTTCCGCCTATTACCTTAGTTGCGGTTAAATCAAATATTGAACTATGTGGATTATGATTAAAGTCTATCGAGACTAACGGATCTTTATTGACCGCTAAAACATTTTTTAACTGGTTATTTGAATATTCTGTAACTATTTTATTAATTTCATCTTTATTAGTTTGCTTTAATGCTACAAAATTTAAATCAACACAGGAAACATTAGGGACTGGCACTCTCATAGCACACCCATCTAACTTACCCGCAAGCTCAGGAATAACAAGACCAATCGCCTTAGCTGCACCAGTTGAAGTCGGAACAATCGACATAGTAGCACTACGAGCACGACGTAAATCTTTATGACTATTATCTTGCAAGTTCTGATCGTTTGTAAAAGCATGAATAGTAGTCATATGACCAGTTTCTATTCCAATTACATCATTTAATATTTTGGCAACAGGAGCAAGGCAATTAGTTGTACAAGACCCTACTGAGATAATTTTATGTTCAGACCTTAAAGAAGTATTATTAACACCATAAACTATAGTAACATCAGCATCTTCGCTGGGCGCTGAAATAAGAACTTTCTTAGCTCCAGCTTTTATATGTTTTAAAGCGTCATTTTTCTTAGTAAAGTATCCCGTACATTCTAAAACAACATCAATATTTAAATCTTTCCAAGGTAATTTTTCTGGATCACGTTCGTGAAAAACTTTAATGCTGCCAAAGCCAATATCTATTTCATCTTCAGCAATTTTATTTACTTTACCAAAAAAACCATGAATAGAATCATGCTTCAACAAATGCACATGAGTATCTGTTGCAGCAGGACCATTAACTGCAACTAATTGTATTTTATTATTACTAGTCTCTGCTATAGCTCTTACTAAGCACCTACCTATTCTTCCCAATCCATTTATTGCTACTCTTATAGTCATAATAACTTCCTATTATAAATCTAAATAACTAAATTTTTATATCAATATAACTAACAATGCTTATTATTTATCTTATCCAATGCTGCCTTTACTATATTTTCTTTATTAATTCCAAAATAATCATATAACTGAGAAGCAGGAGCAGAAGCTCCAAATCCTTCCATACCAATAAATATACCATGAGGTCCTATAAATTTCTCCCAGCCCATTTTTATGGCGGCTTCTACCGCAATCTTTATACTATTGTTACACATAAATTGTACTTGATAATCCATAGGCTGTTTTTTAAACAACTCCATCGACGGAACAGATACAACCCTAACTCCTATATTTTTTGATTGCAATTCATCTCTTGCTTGCAATGCTATAGAAACTTCAGACCCACTAGCAAAAATTGTAACTTTTAGTTCGCCTTCAGCCTCCTTAAGTATATAAGCACCACGACGAGATAAATTTTCTAAACTACCATCTCTTAGACAAGGCACTTCTTGACGAGTTAATGACAATACTGAAGGAGTATTTTTTTCTTCTAGTGCAATTTGCCAACATTCAACTGTTTCAATTATATCTGCTGGTCTAAATACATTAAGATTTGGGATTGCTCTTAACGCAGCCAAATGCTCAACTGGCTGATGAGTTGGACCATCCTCACCCAATCCTATAGAATCATGCGTAAACACATAAATAACCTGCCTATTCATTAAGGCTGAAAGTCTTATTGCAGGCCTACAATAATCAGAAAATACCAGAAATGTTCCTCCATAAGGTAAAAACCCACCATGCAAAGAAATGCCATTCATAATAGCGCCCATAGCATGCTCTCTGATGCCGTAGTAAATATAACTTCCCAAGAAATCATCTTTTGTAACTGGCTTCATTGTCGATGATTTTGTTAAGTTAGATCCAGTTAAATCTGCACTTCC
>CAZTUN010000023.1:0-19030 GCA_964616845.1 uncultured Rickettsiales bacterium
ATCCTACCTCAATTTTTACCTGCTTTGCACTTACCCATTACTTACCATACCAAGCCCATATAGGCTTTACAGCTATAACAGAATGCCAATATTCACCAACTCTTCCCCAAGCATCATTATAAATTCTAAATCCATGACCATTAGAACCATCATGGTCTAAAAGGTCATCATAAACAGACTCATCTTGGTTCTGTAACCAAGCCCATGCTAAATCTGCCGCGCCTTTCCAATCTAATGGAACTGGCAATTTGATAGCATCATTTGACTCTATATAAAATAGAACTAGCCCCTTTTTAGGATCATCTAAATAATGTGTAATTTTTTTAACACCATATTTTCCAGTTAATGACAGCTGAAATGCCAGATCAAAAGCAGCTCTACCTTCACTTTGAATTAAAATTTTATGATTATCCATTGTAATTACCAATCTGATGACGACCCGCCACCACCAGAATCTCCTCCACCAAATCCACCACCACCCCAACTACTGCCACTATCATAACTGGATGATGAACTACTAGATGAACTATATGAACTTCGTCTACGATCTTCTTCTTCTCGATCGCGTCGTCTACGATCTTCTTCTTCTCGATCACGTCGTCTACGATCTTCAGCATCTCTTTCTTGCTGTTGGCGCCTATAATAATTTTCAGATTCTTCTCGCGCACGTTTTGCTTTAGCCAATCGCTCAGATTCTTCATCTCGCTTTGGCTTATCCAAATGATGGTAGTTTACATCATTACTAGATGAATGAATAATTGGTTGTGGCTTTTTAGCCATATCTACATTTGCAGCTCTATCAACTTTTATTACTGGTTTAACGGGTCTAATTGTGTGACTGTGATTCTTTGTAACCTCAATTGGATTTACATATGAGCTATGCATATCTTTAATCTTTTGATGATATTCTTTCTCTTCTTTATCAGCTTTATCACGAGCTATTCTTTCAGCTTCAACTCTTTTTTGACGAGCATATTCTTTTTCTAAAGCTGCTTTAGCTTCTGACTCTTTACGCAAACGCTCTCGTTCTCGTTCTTGCAATTGTTCTCGTTCTTTTGCATATCGCTTTTTGCGTAACAATTCTTCTTGTTCTTCGCGCAACCTACGATATTCTTTTTCTTGTTTTTGATTTTCACTAATAAAATACCACACCAAAAAACCAACTAAAAGTACTGCCAACATAATTGCAAATACAAACCCACCATTTGCTGAATTTTCATTCACATTTGAAGTTGTATTTGGTGACGGATTTGTAGCATTATTAGCAGATTTACCTGCAACTTTTGCATGGCGACTTTCTATTGTTGACGCTAACACTCCAAAAGTTTCATTTAAGCCACCATAAAAATCTCCAGATTTTAAATGTGGATTTAAATTCTTTTTAAGAATATCATTGCACAATAGATCTGGCAAATCACCTTCAACGCCTTTGCCAGTATGAATTCTAGACTTTCTATCAGAAACTGATATAACTACCAGAACACCATTATTCAAATCTTTCTTGCCAATACCCCAAGAACGGAATGTTGTTTGGGCAACCTCTTCAATTGTTTCTCCATTAAGAGATGAAACAATTAAAGCACCATATTCATTTGCAGTAGATTTGCTAATGTTATCAAGCTTTAAATTAAGTTGTTTAATTTGATCTTCTGTTAACTTTGCAGCCTGATCAACAATATACCAACCATTATCTGGTTTGGGTGGAGCTGTATAAGCTGATACCCTACTAGCAAATAATGAAATTAATGATAGAATTAAAATTGCTAAATACTTTTTCATATTATAAACTTTCACCAATCTGATGATGATCCGCCACCACCAGAATCTCCTCCACCAAATCCGCCACCACCAGAATCTCCTCCACCTGAACCTCCACCACCAAATATAGCAATTAAGATATCAAGCAATAATTCAAATAATCCAAATCTGATTACAAAAACAAGAACAATAATGGCTAAAACAATAAGCCCAACTATTTCAAATGCTGACATATCATTTTACCGATGATGAACTGCTGCTACTAAAATCAACCTTTGGCGCAGATTTAGATGCCTCATCAGCCTGATAATAAACACGAGGCTTAAACTCATGACCAGTAAGCGGGTTTATTACTTTTCCAGACACATGACGTAGCTCAGTATTATACTTCATAACTGCATCATTATAATCTCTGCGAGCAATAAGAATTCTATTCTCAGTACCTTCTAATGATACCATTAAATCATGAAACTGATTGTTAGCCTTTAAATCAGGATATGTTTCCTGAACCATCATAAGACGAGATAATGAACCTTTAACCTTATCCTGCGCTTCATTAAATTTCTTCATTTTCTCAGGATCAGTAAAGTCTTCAGCAGACAACTTAATCTGAGTTGCACTTGCCCTAGCCTCAGTAACCTCTTTAAGAACTTTTTCTTCATGAGCCGCTGAACCCTTAACAGTATTAACAATACTTGGAATAAGGTCAGCACGACGCTGTAACTGAGCTTCATAATCAGCCCACTTCATAGTGCAAGCTTCATCTTTATCAACCAAGGTATCATACTTAGCTACACCACGATCACAACCAGTTGTGGTTAATGGTGTTACACTAGTCATAGTCAAAAATAATGCAAATACAAATTTATTAAATCTCATGACTGCTTTTTACCCTTCTTTGATTTCTTGCCGTCAGAAGATTCATTTGTTGACTCTACTGATTTAGAAAGCGCCGCTTGCTTTAAAGCCTCTAAACGAGCACGCTGACGTTTTGCGCCATCAACAGGAAGCTTTGCAAGCTTCTCATCAATAGAAAGCTTATCATACTCAGCCTTAGCCTTTTCTGCACGAGCACGACGTTCTTCACGCATACGTTTGGTAACTGGCATTCCTCGTCTTGACATTATACAATCTCCTTATCAAAAATAGTGTCTACATCATAAAAATATAATTTCTTTTTAGAAGCTTCCCACACAGTGGACTTATAGGCATATTTCCACCTACGCCATGCTTTATTGGCTTTTTCTTTTGAAGAAAAAAGCCCAATAAAAACATCCCACTGACCACTTGCTTCTAACATATACATTTTTTTATTACTCATATTTAATATACACCTCTGGAAACAACTCTTTAAATTTTTTTAAAGTATTAATATTATATTCTGCAAATGCTGGCACAAGTTCAACTAACTCTTTTTCTGTTAACCATTTAACAGTTCCTTCATTTGAGGAAACTGGTTCACCATTCCAATTATCAGCATAAAAACAATACGTATTAAACTCTTCGCCATTTGGCGTTCCAGCCGGCTCAACTCTTTTATAAATTTGGATAGCACTAACAATGTTAATACCCGTTTCTTCTCTTGTTTCTCTAATGGCAGCATCTACTGGAGATTCGCCTTTTTCAAGCTTACCGCCAATTAAACCAAATTTGGTTAAATCCTTGCCACGAGAAATTCCTAAAATAAGACCATCTTTAATGATAAGTGAAACAGCAGCCTCTCTCATTTTATAATCCTTTGCAATAATTCAACATCATCTAATGATAATTCAATAGAAGCAGCATTATCCCATAAACCATAATTTAAAATCCAAACACCTTTAATACGAGTTAATTCAACATCTTCACCAATAGAAAGACAATCAAATGGCTCAATTAATTTGCCAGACTTTTCAATCATAATAATACCTTAATAAAAAAATAAATGGGATGCGGTTTACTCGTTTCGGCGGCTGGCGTTTCGTGAGAAACTATAGCCTGTGTTTAATCTGAGTAAAAAATCCGCTTCTATGTGTTTTCTTAAACAACTTATGTAGTTAAACTAATTTCATTGAATGATTTCACAAGCATATTGCAGTCCCTAATCTACAAACTCTTGTCTTTGCTAAGACTCCCGAGCAGGGGTGGCTTTATCGGTAGCTACTCCGTTTCATCATGGGTTTCCATCCCACTAGCAACTTGCTAGATTGCGTGACTACTATATGCAATTTAAACCACATTTTTTCAATGTCAACCAGACATTAATTATTAAAATTAATTTTTAATATTTCCAGCCTGGAATTTTGAAACAAATTCATGCATTATAATACCTGAAGCTGTTCCAACATTAATACTTCTTACAGATCCAAATTGTGGGATAAATACAATATCTTCGCAAAGAGCCTGCATTGCAGGAGTTAATCCAACTCCTTCTTCACCAAAGACGAAGAGAGTGTTTTCCTTAAAACTATATGAAGAAAGGGAAACAGCCCCAGGCACACAGTCAATACCAACAATAACATACTTTTTCCTTAACTCAATAAACTCATCCAAAGTAGAAAGCCATTTCACTTCTGTATAGTTATGAACACCTACAGCAGAACGACGATCCCACTTCTTCTGACCAATATAAAAGATTTCTTTAGCATTAAAAGCATTAGCATTTCTAACTGCTGTGCCCATATTAAAGTCACCAATTACATGTTCAAAACAAACTGCATATGGAAAAGCTGTTTCTTTTAACGAAACTTTAATTTCTTCAACAGTCTTGCTTTTAAAATGGTCGGCTACATTATATTCCCAAGCTTTGAAATGATCATCACCAGCAGCTTTAGCAGCCATATGAGCTGGGGCAGTATCAATCAAATTCGGCATAGTAACTACTTTTTCTTTACTCATTTTTAATACTTATTAAACAAAAATTAACACCATCTACAGCATCAACCCAATATGATATTGTTTCTTCAGAAACAATATTTGGAAACTTAATATCCTGATTAATAAGCCAAGAATAAATTTCCATCATATCTTCAGATCTTCCAACAAGGTTAAGAAATCTTAATATCCTGGTAACTCTTAACATATTATGATCTCTTGATTTAAACCAATGAGGTTTTTCTTTGGAATAAAAGCCTAAAAATCTTTTAGCCCTCTCTACAATAGAAGTTATAGTCATCTGAATATCTTTAGATGATTTGAAAACATTAATCTCATCTTCAGATAAGAGTGGCGCATTAGGATTATAAGCTGATGGTTCAGTTAATGGAAATGCCCATTGAATAAAATCATGACATGCTTCCCACTGCTTAGCATCCCATTTAAGAATATCACTTAAATAATGACCAGAATCAGTAGTACACTTATTACGATAAAATTGTATTAATCTAGACATATCAAAATCCCATATTGATTTCTTTATTAACTTTAAATTTTAAACTTTTATTTTCCCAACCTTTAATGGCATTATTGACTAAATTTAAAGCTTTTTCATAAGTACATGATATGCCATGCAAACCCATTACTGAAGAGGTTGAATCTGCAGCAGTTAGAAATGTTACATGGTCATAATCTTTATCATCTAAAGATTTAAATGTAATCATGCACCTACCACACATTGTATAAGTCAACACACAAACTTCATCATTTTCAGCATCCAAGCCTTTAAACCTACATCTGTCAACTTCATTTTGTAAACCATTAAACCAAACCAAGTTTTCAAATTGTTTACATTTAATCTGTAAAGCTTCTGTTGCCTCATTTATTTCAGCTATTGATTTAAGGTGTTTAAAATAATCACTTTTAAGAGGATGCCCATTTTTAAGATCATGGCAAACTAAAATAGAATCTAACATAAGATTTGTTGAAATTTGTTTTGATTCTTTATATGCACTAAATCTTTCTTCTTTATCACAAGAAAAACAAATTGTTCTAATTTCTACACCATCTCGATATAAAGTTACTTGACCCATATCAAGATTACCATTACACACATCACAATTAGTTTTTGTCATTTTACTTATTTTCCTGCTTTAAAGTTGGAAACAAAATCTATCAATATTATTATATTTGGTTTAGGAGTATAAACATGCCACGAATAAATTGGTGCTCAAATCAAGCACTAGAAACTTTAATTAATAAACATAAATCTTATGTTGGAGCTGCCAAAGAATTAAATTGCGATCCAGAATCTGTAAGATTAAGGGCTCATAAAATGAAGCTAAATGTTAAACTTAACAAGTCTACAATTGATTATAATCAAAATGCGTTTTTAAATGAAGATGATATTTCATATTATTTACTAGGAGCTTTTATTAGTGATGGCAATATAGATAAAAAAACACATAGAGCGTCTATTAATTCATCTGATGAACAGTGGATTTCTGATATTAAAAATCAGATTACAAATAATGGTAAAATTATTGTTAAAAACAACACCTATACATTTAGGTTTTCAGAGCCTGAAATGATTAAGTGGCTTATAAAAAATGAATGTGTGCCACAAAAATCATTAACTGTTAAGTTTCCAACTATACCTGAAAAATACTTACCTGATTTTATCAGGGGTATATTTGATGGAGATGGAAGTGTTAGTTGTAAATTTTACAAAAATAAAAGTAAATTTAGTAAAAATAAAAATTTATGTTGTAAATATATTATATCCTATATATGTGGGAGCAGTTTAGATTTTATGCAATCATTGCATACAATTATACAATCAAATGGATTTGAATGTAGTTTTAAATCGCAAAAATTGCGACAATCAAAATTAAATGATGGTAGAATTATTAAACCAACTGCTCCACAATATAGAATAATTTTTTCATCCAAACAAGCTTATAATTTTCTTAAATGGATTTATTATCCAAATAATCGATTACGCTTAAACAGAAAAGAAGATAAATACAAACTTATATCTATTTATTATTCTCAGGCTTTAGAGTAGGAAATAGTATTACGTCTTTAATGTTTGATTTATTAGTTAATAATTGAACTAATCGATCTATTCCCATTCCAAACCCAATAGCAGGAGGCATGCCATATTCAAGAGCTTGAATATAATCTTCATCAAAATCCATTGGATCTTTATTATTTAATTCTAGCTGTTCTTTGAACCTAAGGGCTTGCTCTGCAGGATCATTTAATTCTTGAAACGCATTCGCAAGCTCACGTCCATCTACGTATAGCTCAAACCTTTCAGTAAGAGAAGGCTCTTTATCAAAAGACCTTGCCAACGGACTTACATCTTTTGGATGCTGGGTAATAAATACTGGAAGCGAATACTTATTATCATCAGTTCTATAGTCTTCGATCAAGAATGGTTCGGCTATATACTCAAACAATACCGCAATTCTTTGACCAATGGTTGCAGCATCAATATAATCATGTGTTAAGCCATTCATATCAATCTTAGATAATCTATTATTATTTGGATTAGATATTGTAATATCTGGCTTATTATTTGGAATATACTCATAAAGTAATGAGTGAAGATTGGAATTCAGTACCATTTCTGCTTTACTAGCAGCATTAATAACTGCATTCCGCATTGAAACTTCAATGAATGAATCTAATGTAAATGGTCTTGTCTTTTTCCATTCTGCATAATTAGAACATACAAATTCTGGTAGTAATTTACAACAATTACTATCAATAAATCTAAGCATATTTTCAGTGCGAGAAATAAGCTCTTCAAACCTTCCGTAAGCTTGATAATATTCCATCATTGTAAACTCAGGATTATGCCTGGTATCAAGACCTTCATTACGGTAATTTCTTCCAATTTCAAATACTCTATCAAAGCCTCCAACTAGCAATCGCTTTAAATAAAGCTCTGGAGCAATTCTAAGGTATAGCTCTGAATTAAGAGCATTGTGATGTGTAGAAAATGGCTTTGCATTAGCACCACTCACAACAGAATTAAGTGTTGATGTTTCAACTTCCATAAAATGATCTGCTTCCATAAACTTACGGATAGAAGATACAATACCAGAACGTACCATAAATACAGACTTACTTTCATCAGATGAAATAAGATCAAGATATCTCTTACGATACTTAGTTTCTACATCTGTAAGACCCGTAAACTTTTCTGGCATGGGACGAGTTGCTTTTGTTAGAACTGTCCATTGCATTACAAAAATAGAACGCTCACCAGTTTTAGAATAACATACATATCCAGATATGTCAATAATATCACCAAGATCAATTAATTTAATCTTATCATAAGATGGCGAATTAGCCTTACTAAAGATTAGCTGAATTGCACCTGTTTGATCTGCTAAAGTAATAAATGCAATAGAGCCACTCTTACGAAATAAACGTACACGTCCACACACACGCACATCATGCTTTGCATCACCAATAAACTCATCTAAGTTTAATGATGAAGGAATAAGTGTATTATATTCGTTAAAGTAATAATTCAAATCCATAACGCGCAAAATATTGCTTCCCTTAGCTGGAAGGGGATAAGTACCAGAATTAATTTCTTGGTGCTTTTGCTTGCGAGTTTCGATTAATGATTCTTCTGACATAATTAAACCTTAAAAATTCTGTCTGTATTTTCCTGAGGAAGCCAAAGCCCATAGTATTCTTCGTTGATGCTATAATAAACTTTCTTTACTTTAGCGGCAGCAATTCGTACCTGACACATGTCACAAGGGCGAGACATGGCAAGAGCATGATCTTTTTTAGCAATTCTTGCGACATAAAGGATTCCACCTTTGCCCAATTTACGGAGACAACGACCTTCGGCATGAGAATTAGGAATCAAATTGTAATATGGAACCGTATCATAATACTCAGTTGCACCATTCTTGGCAGAAACCAAGACACCATCCTTACGAATACCAATACAACCAAGATAAAAATTACGACGATCCATCTTATCAGAAGGCATTGCAACCTTACCTGCAAGCCTAATCATATCAATCATATTAACCCCAATCAACAAATTTTTCTGAGATACCAGCTATCTCCAACTCTGTTTGCTCAATTTTCTTTTTAAAATACTCTAAATCATCATTAAGCGATTCTAATTTTTCAGCTAATGGATGTTTAGTATGTTCTGGAAACATTTTTTTACGCCAAGCGTAATGTGTAAATCGTTTGCCATCTAAAGTTTCTAAACCACAGATTATTTCATTCCATGTTGAAAAATTACGTAAAGCGTAACATTTCATACCAACAATATCTTGTAAATTTTTAACTCCAAAAGCTTTGCAGATATCATCTGTATAAGATTTTGCTATCTTTTTATTTCCAAGATTTAATCCACCAAATCCTTGTGTTCCGCCAGAATCAAAATCAATCGTAATATACGATGTCAAAATATCACGATGTTCTACATAAACTCGGGCGTCTTTAATTGTTCCTAATTCTTTGGTAGACATAATATTCCTTAAAATAAAAAGGATAAACTAAATTGGCACTATAAGCAAACAACGGAGGTTAATGTTGCCAATAGATTTAGTTTATCCAAATCTGTATATATCGCTGTAAGTTACAACACACTGTCACTTTATTGACCGATGGGAGCATTATTTATTAGGTCTTGCTATTTGGCAACACTATAGCTTCCATGCTATGCATGAAACAATTTTATAAATTGCTCCCAGCAATCTTTTAAATTATTATAAGCCAATCCTGGTGCGCAATTCTTTTACCTTATTTTTAGATAGCAACCATAAAGGTTGAATTTGATCTTTGCAATTAAGGTACCAATTATATTCTTTAATATCTGTTTTTTCTGTTGGGTAATTTCGCGCATCTAATTTTAATAGATCTGAAAATTCTGACTTTAGTAAATTAACATAAATATCTAATCCTTGTTCTTTCTTTGTTAAAAGAACAAACAAATAATCATCAGATAATGGCGTAATTTGCAATTTATATTTAATCATTTCTTTTTGTTTCTTTTTTTCTCACAAGAATCACAAAGAGTTTGAATATAATCGTTATTACGTTTTTTACCTGGATTACCACAGGTTTCGCATATAAGACTACTCATACCTTCTGCCATAGCAATAAGACCACTAATAAATGGTGTTTCTTTATTTAAATAAACTCTTAATGAGCCAAATTTTTCTTTAATTTGGGTAACAAAAAAATCTCCCCTCATATCTTCAGGAATGTTATTCTGAATATCAAATTCAATCAATGAACATAAACGATCAACTAATGGTAACCATCCATCACCAACCCAAAATCCACAACGCGGACTATTATCTTTAAATAGATTTGGATATTTTGTTTTAAATGATTCAATCGTGTTTGCTTCTGATTTCATATTCTTTTACCAATCGCATTCTCATTTCAAAATGTTTTTCTTGTTTATTTAACTTTTTTAAACGTTTTTTAATTCTATTAAGACGATCTTGAATTCTTTTTTTATTCTTAACCCAATCTTTAATAACTTCAATTGAAGGCGGCATATTACACCAATACTGTTATTGATTTTGCTCGTTTGATTCCAAGTCTAGTTGGATCAAAATTACTATTTGTGTTTTTATCTAAAATAATATAATCTTGAGACCACAACAAAATAATTTGGCAGGCTCGATGTTTAGTATATAATTTACAAGTATCTACAATTTTAGAAAATTCTAAAATAACTATATTTTTTTGTATAGCAGAGTTATAGTCATATTCTTGATTAACCAAATATTCATTAGTTACAAGATCTGTTATTACAAATTTTTTGGTTGGTATGCGTTGTTTTCTTGACATTAGTTTGACTCAAATGGATTTGTTTTAATTAAATGCTTGGCTAAATTCCATCTATGACGAGCATATTTTTCATCTTTTTGACATGTTCCAGTTGTATACATACTTAACATATCACTACCTTTATATCCCTTACAAGCCCTCATAGATTCTCTAATGGTTTCAATTGCAACCATAAAACATTTCTTACGATCCATAATAAGATCTTTTGCCATCCAAGATCGCATCTCATCGTCGCCAACACGAACTTTACTATTACCAATATTTATTTGAGCTAAGCAAACTGAACGACCAGAATCGCCTTTTACAATACCATCGTCAATATCTTTACGAAAACCACTTTCAAATTTAGCAATAGAAATAAGCAACGCAGCAGTATCTAATTCTGCCCTATCTCCTTTAAAAATAGGTTTAGAAGCCTCTATAGCATCAACCATATCATTTGCAATATCCTGATAACGAGACTTCATCTCGGTTTCAGATTCAAACTTTTTTGTGTAATCATTTGAGGGAGCTAAAGCAAGAATTGTGCTAAATACCCATGCGTTTAATAAATTCATTCAATTCCTTATCTTAGATAGATTATTTACTATATCAGTAGTAATTAAAATTTATGGATCCAGAACAGTTAAAATTTTAACAGTTCTTTCACAAATATCTACGGGATAATATACTCTATTATTATTAGTTTTATCTATAATCGTATATTTTGCAAACCAAGATTTAACATTATTAATATCATTACTAATGATAATTTTTGCATCATTTATATCTGCCACAAAAATTGCTTTATAAGCAGATAAATTATTTGCATCAAAATTGCGCCAACCAATAGATTTAAAATAATAACCAGTTACTAAATCTTGAACAACATATCTGGGTTTCTTTTTCATATTACAGAATATTCTATTTTAATTTTAAGTAATTTTAAATCTGATTTACGATATGTAATAAAATTATTATCATAATCTGCTGTAACATAATCTTCAAAATACAAATTTAATAAACGATTAGCTTTAACTTTAGAAAGTATTTCTGCATCATTTATATTATCTGTAAAATTGGCAAGATAAAACCATGTGCTTTGTGCAGCATTATTTGGATGAGGTACCCTTTTCGCCCCACCAGAAAAATTAATACATTCAAAATACTTTCCAGTAGCTGGGTGAAATAAAACAAATCTATTAGGTTTCTTTTTATTTTTCATTAAAATGCTCTATATGAGTTTCATTGCAATTTGTTTTATGACACTTATGAGTAAATTTATTATGATACCATATATGAAATTTGGTAAACATTACGCCAATAAATGGAAACATTGCCATAAACATTAATATTTCATCCATACAAATATGAGGCATATTATAACTCCAAAATGGCTTCTATATTATCAAGACAAATATACATTAATCTTGGATCCATATTTTCCCAGCTTAATTTAATTATTATATTATCAATAGTTGATTTTTCTACAGAAAATAAATCTACAGTTAATGTAATTGAATTACCACTTTTAAATAAAATTTGAATTTTTTTTACGATTTGATTTTTTAAATAAATTCACTTATCACCTCTACCATAACCAATTGAATGCATTGGATTAATATCATCATCTATTGATGATGTATCATAGCCACTATTATGAATAATACTCTCAGAAACTTTTGCTGGATTATTATGTTTTTGAGTATCAATAGTTTTAATTGCTAGTTCAATTTCACTCAATTCGGCAAGAATTTCTTGCTTGCGCTTTAATAGAAGTTCTAAAGTTTTAGACATATGACTCCAATCAGGAATATTTAAAATAAGTAACTATAATAATTACAACACATATTCCAATAAAATGGTTATTTAAAAAATCAAATAATGGTTGCATGATATAATCATTTCGTATTTTTCCACTTAGAATATTCGGCAATTGCAGGAACAGTCACTTCTTTCCAAGCTTTACCTGTCAAAACTCGCCTAACAGATGTCTCAGAAATAAGAAATTTCTTAGCCAAAGACTTAAGTGAAACATTATTAACATAATGATCTCTAACAATAAACTTAGCCATACTTGGATTAAGTTTAGTTGACTTGCGTTTCATATCAACAGAAGCGCTAATACAAGAATTAACCACTTCCATATTACCCTTCTTAAGCTGAGCAATAAGCGGTACAGTTACATGACGCCAAGACTTACCATTAGCAATGTCTGAAATGGTATCTGAAGTTACACCATATTTTTCAGCTAACATTTTAAATGTTACTTCGTTATGTGTCTTTGTAAAGCATTCTTGAACAATTTCGCGAACCTGATAAGTTTTAAGCTTAGCACTAATATTATTTTCACCTGGGCGACGAATAAAAGATATCTGATCCCATGGTTTAATATAGGTTTTATTGTCGCCATACTTTTTAAGTACAGCACAATTTATACCATCCTTTTTAATAGTATCACCTGTAATCTTATAATCATAAATATTCTTTTGCTCATGAAAAGAATTAGTTTCAATACAAAATACCTTGCTCATATTTAAATCCTAATATTATCTATAAAATGGACCACGACGACAAATATTGCAGCCTGAACAACCCCACCCATCACATTCTTCTTTTTTAGATGTATTTAAAGCATCTAATGCTTTATTAACTTCATCAAGTTCTTTTTGTAAAATAAGCAGTGGTTTAATTTTTTCTTCAAGCTCTTTCTTTTTTAAAAGAAGAAGCTGTTTTATTTCAGACATATAAATACCATTTATCTAGGAATAGGATCTCCAGGAGGAGGTTGTTTTAAATTAGGAAGTTTATCAGCTTGATAATTTCCATCATCATAATTATCATTGCCCCAACCAGCAGGATCTGAACTATAATTGCCAATTGTTTTGGGAGCAAGACATGGCTCAATATATGTTTGAGTAGTTGGCTTACCACCAATAATAACAGTATAAGTTACTGGAGGTGGGCAATTGTTTGTTAAATCGCCCCCAGCAGAATAATACGAATTAGTAGGTGTGGAATCTGAATCCATATTTTCATGACCATTATCAACTGATTCAAATGAACATCCAAACAATAGTGCACTTAATGCAAGTGACATTAACTTCATTCCTGTCTCCTAACTACTTACAATTTAAAGAAGTAAGTATATGTCTGAGGAATAATTTCCTCTAATTTTAAGTGGCACCCTATATAGGAGTTGAACCTATCAAGCTGAGTTTAGAAGACTCTGCCGCACAGCCGGTGCATAGGGCATATAAAACATATAATTTGCATGACTTACATATGGGCGACCCTTTATTGGTCGATGGGAGTCGCCCACCTTAATATACAATAATATTGTATATTAACCAACTGACCTTGAAATAAAGACTTTAGCCGGACCAGGATCCAATCCAAGATCAATTAATTTAAGACGTAATGTTTCTAAAGAATCTTTCATAGAAAGAACTTTATCAACTGTTACTTATACCTCATAAAGTGAAACTCTTCCATAATCTTCATATGGTTCATTTCTATTAGAAAAGAAAGGTAATGGAGAAAATATATACACACCATTTCTATCATGTCGGAAATCTACACAACATTGCAATAAGTCACCTAATACATTAGACTGTACTAGCTCATATAAATCACAATCGTATCTAACTCCTTAAATTTGTACATAGTTTTCAGTTTTAGGAACAACATCCCAAACTTTGACTGGCGCAACTTCTTTTCCAGTTTTAGGGTCAAACCTCTTTTCCATATGAAAAGAACCCTCCGTTTCTTCTGAATGAAGAAAAGCTTTTTCAAATTGATCCTCAGAAACTTCAAATCCAACTTCTAGTGAAAAATGAAAATTAACGCCCATATCACTTAATTTCCAAATTAGAAGAACAACACCAAAGAGTATTTGGTCCTGGAGTTGTATAAGGATACATAAGATTAGTAGCCGCAACACAATCAGTAAATGGATTTAATGCAAATGCATTGCTACATCTCCACATTTCCAATTTGCTTGTAGGACACATTGCACTACTTATTGTAACTGTAGTTAAATATGCACAATCACCAGAACACTGATATGGTGTTTTAGGTAACGTTGTAGTGGCTAATGTAACTGGTACAGAAGAAAATCCAGCAGAACCGCCACAAGATTCCTTATGATTTGCGCATACTGTTGGACATGAAACAACCCCTCCACATCCATCAGGAATAACTCCGCAAGGCTGACGACCAGTAGAACTTAAAAGAGAAGAACAAGTTTTTGGAATACAGGTAGGGCTAGTATCTACTGGTGGTGAAACATATGTATCTGTAACTTTAGAATCAGTATTGGCATCATTAACATCAGCAACTAAACTGTCAGTTAAAACTGATCCTAAATCAGGAGATGAATCTAAAGATGTTTCAATTGCACTATCAGTCTCTGATAATATTGAATCAGTATTAATGGTATCAGCGCAACTATCAACACAACTAACATCTTCGTTTGATTCTGGAGCAACATCAAACGATGCTGAACTGCATCCAATAACCATAGACATACACAACAAATATTTGTACATAATCAATAACTCCCTACAATCACCAATCTTTGGTTGTAGTATCTAAACCAATACAAGTTACTGTATCAGATATCTTATCAATCCTTGGTTCACTTTCACTATGAACACAATGACCATATACAATAGATTCTGGTCCTTTCCACATTTAAGTCCAATACTTGGTGTTGGTTGGTTGAGAAAAGTTTGGTCCTAATGACTTAGCTACACCATCACTATCAACATATCTAACACGAATGATTTGACGTTCACTTTGATTTGCTAATGTAAACCTTGGTTCACACCCAGCATGAACTGCCCACCAATTATTTCCTAAATCAAGTGATAATGGTAAATTGGTCATCCATTCTAAATCAGATTCAGATAATTGTTGATGAGCTAAAAAATCTCTTTCAGCCAAAGGTTTCATTGGATTTTTTCTTTTATCATTTTTATTTTTCTGTTCGTGTTTAAACCAACGAATATGCTTTTCTTCGTGATTACCTTTTACACATTCTATGTTTAATTCTCTGACACGACGAACACAACCAGCCTGATCTGGTCCGCGATCCATTAAATCGCCCAAAGCAATTAATCGCATTGTGTTTGAATTATATTGAATGGATTTCAATAACTCATCAAACTCTTCTAAACAACCGTGGATATCTCCCACTAATACTGTAATTTTTTTCATTTATCTCAACTTAAAATAATTATAATAAACTATATGTCAATGCCCAACTTAATTATTAATAATTTTAAGGCACCTCTCGACATTTACATGAGGGATATTTATAGGGAGAGTGAAGTATATATAAGACCTGTCAATAAAAAAGTATTATGACATGAATCCTATAAAAGATGAAAAACTAGAATTAATAAACAAGTTAGCTTTAATTAAAGCAGAAGCTAATAGCCCAGTTGAATTAAAAAAAACATCTAATGATGATGAATTAATGTCAATGGATGACGAATATATGCCAGTTATTACTTTAATTACAAATGAATAAATATTATAAATAATATTTACCCGCTATTGACTTTTAATTGTGGTAACTTATATTAAAATTCAAGTGAAACAGTAGTATTAATTTTTCCAATTTTGGGAACATAAAAGAAAACAAAATTAGAATTTATTGTCTGAAGAGCAAGTACATTTGTTTTTAATTCATCTTTATCTGGAGTTGTCCAAACAAAAACACTACTATCTGAATTAAATATCATTATAACATAATGTGGTGCGGCTGGATATGATTCTGAAGAAGTTTCTTGTTTAAGCTTAACATAATCATATGCTTTCTGATAACTCATTGTTTAACTCCAATTTGTCCTGATTTAATATCAAGATACATTATAATGTAAAAGAATTAAATCATCTTTGGTAAACCAATTAATTTCACCAAGAATAACCTGCAATTCATTATCTTTAAAAGCAATTCCTTGCAATTCTTGGTAACGAGAAACATCATCTCTGGCAAACCAATTAATTGTTTTGTTAACCCAATTAAATGCAACTCTAGGAATATTTACCTCTGTTGTTACATTTCCATCTTTAACTGATACAATTCTTGGATTATTTACATCATCAGAACAAAGATATAATTTATCTTTATAAAAAGCGCCGCCCTGAATTCTAAATACTTTTTCAGAAAGATTTAATTGCCCAACATAATCTATATAGTTTGATGTTGGTTTATATACATTAATATAATTGCTATGAAAATCAGATGAATATAAAAATTCATTATCTGATGCAACCCAAGAAGCAAATTGCTGCCTATCTAATTTATAATACCACTCAAACTCTAAATCAGAATTAAATTTTGCAATAGCTGGACCAGCACTTCCTTCAATTGGAATCCAAATATTGCCATGAGAATCTACATCTAAATCTCCAGCATGGTCAAATAATCCTTTTGGATATGGCAATGATGAAGCTTCAGGATCATATTCATACCATTTATGGTAATGTTTTGGAACGGGAAATTTATATAATTTTTCTCTTGTGGTTACAAATGCATTGCCTTCTGGACCAAAAGCAAGCCCATTCATTCCATTAGTCCAATTTTTTTGGAAACCAACAGGAAACCTTTTCATAAAAGGTTTCCTATTAATCCAATTTGGATCTAAATTGTAATTAATACTATTAAGCATTATTATTCCTTTTCTTCAAGTTTACGCTTGGCTTCCTCTTTCCAAGCAGCATATTCTTCTAAATGCTTAGCTTTAAATTTAGAAACTAATTTAGAATAATGTTCTCTTAACTTTATATCAACATAATCTGAATTCCATCTTTTGCTGAAATTATCTTCAGTGTTCTGAAATCTAACAGCATCTTCTAATGATGAAAAAGATTTATTGTTTTTAATCCATTTATTATTTTCATATTTCCAGTTTGTAAATATTACAAATAGTATTTGAACTTTCAAATTTGAGGATGTATGTAAAATAAGTTCATCTAAAAAATTCTTCAATGATTTTCTTCTTTTTATTGGTTAAACGTTTATTCTTTTTATTTTTCATTGGTCCCGCAGACTTTCTAGCTTTTGCAGGAATAGCTGCTGGATTTCTAATTTTAGATTTCTTTTTAGCAGCCATAATATATCCAATTATTCTTTTACATATTTAAGAAATTTACAATCAGCATCTTTAGAACAACAAGTAGTTGCTTCTACATATTGTCCATTAACTTCTGCAGTAAAGTTAGCTGCATAATCTTTGCCAAGACAACCAGAACCTACTTGAAAATTACCATCCCAATGGTTAATAGTTTTAATTTTTTTAAAGTTATTCTTCTCAAGAAAACTAATTGCATAATTATGACAAATCATAGTATCTTTATTATGAGAATAAAACATATAAAATAATATAAAAAAGAAACAAAAAACCATTCCTGCTGTAATCCAAAGTCCCCAAAATTTATTAAAGTTATCTTTAACTCTAGATAGAGTTCTTGACAACCATGATGGTCCAGCAATAGGAATAGAGTCTCTATAAGTTTTTCCTGGAATATAATCTGGATTCATAATTTTACTTTATAATAAATGATTCATCAATATCAAAAAATTTCTTGCCAAGATATTTTTTATCTATCTCAAGAAAATCTACATGAAATTTATTAATTGTCCAACCAAGCATATTGGAATCAATTAAAATTGTATAATATTCTGTATATTTATTTGGCACACCAATAATAGTAAATGTTTTAACTTTACCGTCAACAATATTATTTACTATACGTTCAAAGCCATCTTTGATGATGGTTTTAACTTTAACTTGTTGTCCTAATTTCATAGATTATATGGTGTGGCAAACACAACGTACCTGTGTTATAGTTAAGTGTGCCATGAAGAAAAGAAAATACACAGACGAACAACTTATTGAGACGATTAAAAAATGTTTTTCATTTAGACAAGTTTTAATAGAACTTGGATTAAACCCCAAAGGTGGTGGAAATTACCAAGTTATACACAATAAAATAAAAGAGCTTAATATAGATACATCACATTTTAGTGGAAAACTATGGAGTAAAGGAAAGATACTTGGACCAAAAATTAACATTCAAGATTATTTAAATAATCTTAAGCCAATTCAATCTTTTAAGTTAAAGACTAAACTTATAAGGGAAGGACTTCTTATTCCTAAATGTTCTTCTTGTGAATTATCTACTTGGTTAGATAGACCAATTCCATTGGAATTGGACCATATTAATGGTCAACATTATGATAATTCATTATCAAATCTTAGATTAATATGTCCAAATTGTCATGCATTAACTGATAATTATCGTGGGAAAAATAAAGGTAAAACCAAATACTCTTTGTAGTACTGGTGGGACTCGAACCCACAAGCCCTTTCGGGCAGAAGTTTTTAAGACTTCCGCGTATTCCATTCCGCCACAGTACCATATAAATAGAAGTTTATGGATAAATAATGCACCTATACATCACATCTCTTATAGGTGTGCTAAATTTATTACCTTACTATTAGCTAGCATTCACTTCTATTAGTAGTCCAGGTCGGACTCGAACCGACACGCCCTATGGGCACTTGCTCTTAAG
>CAZTUN010000024.1:0-17345 GCA_964616845.1 uncultured Rickettsiales bacterium
ATCACCCCTCTCTGTAGCATCAACTAGTTTATCGCCAAAATCAACAGCCAAAGCAATATTACTACTCAATGATAATAGCACCGAGATACTGCATACAAAGCTTGCTCTATATTTACTAATCAATGATTTTTTCAAGATAACTCATCTAAAACTTTTTTTATTTTAATTTAGGCATATTTTTATGCCATAATTTCAATAAAAATAATATCAGCTCGATATTGTAAAATCAACGCTGTATATAAACACTAACCAGATAGTTCAAATCTAGCATAGTTTTGATTACCTATAATCATTATAGTAAGTTTAAGAAAAATAATGATATATTCTAGATATTTATAAGACATTTTAAATATTGCTAATCTGTGGAGGCCAGGGTCGGAATCGAACCGACGCATGGAGGATTTGCAGTCCTCAGCATTACCACTTTGCTACCCGGCCACTAGTTTTCAGGAAGAATCCTGAATCAATATTTAAGCAATATGATATGATTTTGCAAAAACGGCACTATAAGAAAAAAAAATATATAGTCAATTACCTAATTAATTATATGATACATCAAATTAATAAAAAACATTAAACCTTAAGAAATTATAAGTTTATAAATATGCAATATTTATTAAATGCTCGACAAAATATGATAAAAGGTCAGATTCTGCCTTTAAATATCCTTGATAATTCCATAATTGAAGCCATGAGTAAAATACCACGTCATGCTTTCCTACCAGAAAATATGCGTGATGTCGCTTATACAGACACGAATATTTTATTAGGAAATGGTCGCTATCTACTATCTCCTGCTACTTTTGCACGACTATTGGTTGCAGCAAGAATTACCAAATCTGACCGCGTTTTAGATGTTGGTTGCTTGGGAGGATATTCTTCAGCAATTATAGCCTCCCTTGCCTCAGAAGTTATAGCAACTGAGTCTGATGAAACCTTTGCTTCCCTTACCCATAACGTGCTTAATAAAAAACATATTAATAATGTAATTATTGTCCGCTCAGATTTAAATCTTGGGCATCCTAGCAGCGCACCTTATCAAGTAATAGTAATAAATGGCTCTATACCAAAAGTACCAGATAATATAATAAATCAACTAGATATAGGCGGCAGATTAGTTACTATAATTCAAGAAAATCCTTATATAGGAAAAGCTGTGTTAATTGAAAAAAATGCACATTCTCTATCCACAAAGGTTCTTTTTGAAGAAAATATTCCTAATCTTTTAGGTTTTTCTACTATGTAGCATTTATGCAAAACTATATAAACTGCGACTTAAACTACTTTACTATTGCTAATATAGACTAAAACTTTTAGTAAAATATCTTTAAACCTTATAGACAATAATTCTATTTGCAGTTTACGCTTGCTTGATGGTTAGGCATTGTAGTAGCATTGATAATGTGCATTTTACGTAACCCTCTTAAAAATTAAGGAGCATGGGGTAAGGTATGTCTGGAGTAATAAAAGAAAAGAGTCAAAATTCTGGAAATTCTGTAGCAACAGATTCACCTTCAATGGAAGAAATATTAATGTCTATACGAAATGTCATTGCAGGTATCAAAGATCCACAAACCAATGCAAATTCTATAGAAAATAGTACTCAGCAGCAAGATGAAGTACTTGAATTAACTGAAATAGTTGATGAATCTGGAAATATAATAGGAGAAACTTATTGCAAGGAAGAAGATAACTTTTTTAAAAATAATCAATTTTCTTCTATGGACAGATTAAAGGAGCAGGAACAATCAATAATAAACGATATAGACAATGCTCTAAATAATATAGAAACTCAGTTTAAAGTTGAACCAACTAAGCAAAAACTAAATAATCCTTCTTCAGAAAACAAACAAGAAACTAGTTTACTTAGTAATGAGGTTGCAGACAAAACAGCAAAATCTTTACAGAATTTAGTTGCACAAATTAATAATAGTAAGTCTCAATCAAATAATAATATTAGCAATAACACTAGTTTAGAATCATTGGTAATAAATTTATTAACTCCGCATCTTGCAGAATGGATGAATAATAATTTACCAACATTAGTGGAAAAGGTAATCGAACGCGAAATAAAAAAGATTGTTGAAAAACACTCTGCAACTGAAACAAAATAAGTTTTGATATTTTAAATTGGTAGTATAGTTCCTGTGCGAAAATATTTTACTACTTTATGTCTTTTTACAATTGGTGCAAGTTCTGTTTTTGCACAAGATAACGCTACCTCTAACCATAAAGATAGCAACACTACTTTAATACCAAAACTTTTTCAGCGCATGAAAGATTTACACAACTCTTTTGATGGTAGCTCCGAATATATAGTAAATTATACTCCTCTTGCTGCAGATAATGTAACAACTCCATCTGCTCCTCCTCCACCAATGGCTACAAACCCAGCAAGTCCTAGCGGCATTGTTGTACCAAGTGCGCCACCGCCACCATTGCCTGCATCACCTACAACAACAGGTTCGAGTATACCTAATGTTGATACAACAAAGTCTCAAGTAAATTCAACCATAACAGCCACTCCAATACCAATTCCTGCAAAAACAAATAACGATTCTACTAATAAAAAATCTGCTGGATTAGTAGAAATACTTCTAAATCAGGCAGCTCCTGATAATAAACTACAATCTTTAACAAATACTCCTAATATAAGTTTAACAACTTCTAATACTAACTCTCAACTACAGCAACCTAATTCATCTTCAAACAATATTTCTACTAACAACGCCAAATCGCAAGTCCAGAGCAATAATAGTAGTGATAAGGAAATTCCCAATACCTATAATTTTTACTTAAAAGATATTCTTGAAGAAAATAACGATACTCCTAGCGATAAGAAAAATATCAATAAAAATGACTCAAATATTAGCCCAGTAGAACTAGAAGAAGAGATCTCTCAACCTTCTGATAAAGCAAAAGATAGCAACTCCTCAGACAATGATAATAAAAAAACCTCTAAGATTGCCAAAGAAAAAGCTGAGAAACCTAATCCTATTCCAGAAAAACGTCCAGATAATAGCTATCGCAATACCAAGCTACCTCCTTTAATTAATCGTAAAGAATATTCCGTACCAAATAGTCACCTTCCTAAAGCTTATTATGTAGAAGACTACAAGAAAATATTATTTAACAGCGCAGCGCAAGGCAAAGTAAATGTTGTAAAAGCTCTAGTTAACTATTTTGATGATGTTGACGTAAGAGATGCCAATAATAACACACCATTATTATATGCAAGCATGGCAGGAAACATTGATTCTGTAACAAGTTTACTTTATATGGGGGCAAATCCTAATGTTACTAACAACCAAGGAATAACTCCTTTATATGCAGCAACGCAATTATCTCGTTCTGATTTAATAAAAATTTTACTAGATCATGGTGCGTCACCAAGTAAAATATCTAATACTACCAATTCTTTAAATGATGCAATAACCTTAAGCAATGACCGAAATGTAATTAGACAGTTTATCCAAAAAATGCCTAATATTAACGATGTTGATAATAATGGTAACACGGCTTTGCACTCTGCTGTAAAAAACAATAATATTGTTGCTACAGAAATATTACTAGAACAAGCGGCAAATCCTAATTTAATTAATAACTCAGGACACTCACCCCTTATGATCGCTGCATATTCTGGCAATGCTAAAATTGTACAGTTATTGCTAGCAGCAAAAGCAGATCCCGACAAACAAAATAAAAATGGATATAATTCAGCACAGATTGCTTTCGCAAGAAATTTTAAAGAAATTGCTCAAATTATTCGTGATAAAAGTACTGAATATAGTATCTATGGCAAGCCTAATTTTGATTATGATACCAAACCTACTATTGATATTTCTCAAGTAAAAATTGAAGAACCAGAAAAACTTCAACCTAGTAAACAACCTCACCCTAAAAAGAAGGTTCAAGCTCGTAAGAAGCCTTTAACTAAGGAATCGGCAAAACAAAAAAAGAAAGAAAATATTATTCCTCTAAAACAAGAATTAAAATCTACAAATGATAAAAAACCTGCAACTAGTAGCAAACAAGATAACACTACAAAAACTCAAGAAATTAAACCAATTACTCCAACTATTACAAAAACAAATCCTAGTGTGCCTAACACTTCTAATGCTTCTAGTACGGCACAAAAAAATGATAAAAATACTTCCTTACCTGCAAAATTAGAAAGCAATAATATTGAAAAAACTTCTAATCTTGATTCTCTAAATAAAGATAATATTCCTGATACTAATAAGACCGTGCAAACTACGACACCTACAGCAAATACCGATCAACAAAATTTGCCAAAACAAGAGGATAAAATTGTTAAGCAGCAAACAATAGACAATTCCAATGTTAAACCATCTATTGCTAATATAAAAAATATCGAGAGTGAACAAAAAGGATCAGTCCCTACTCCACCTATTGCTGTTCCTGCTAATAACAATAATGATGCAAATATAAAACCAACCAATCAGACAAATCCATCTAACGCATCAACTCCTTCAATACCTGAGCCTGCAAAAATAATACAAGCACCTACAACAAAACCAGATTCTAGTAGTACTGTTTCTGATATGCTAATTAATCCAAAAGATAACAATCAAGCAACTTCTAGCCCTCCTTATGACACTAATAATCCAGATAAGGCAAAATTATTAAATAACCTTAATATAATGATAAAGCAAAATTCGTCTAAATGATGAGTTTATAGTATTTTAAATTAATTTTGCTAGGTTGGAGTCAAATACAAAATTCAATTATAGATCCTAAGATAATTCAATCTAGGATTGACTTATCACTGACATACTTCATTTACGAATAAGATGAAAATTTTATATTTTTAAATAGGGATCTTATTTTTATTCACTATAAATTTTAAAAACTCTCTATATGCCTATAAATCTTGCTTTTTTTTTAGATCCCTGCTAATTACACAGGTAGAAAAAATAGGTTATAACAGGGATATCTGATGAGTACTTTTGATAAATCTAAATTACCAAGTCGTTATATTACAACTATACATGGCTGCCAAGGTCGTAGAACCATGCTCGAAAATTTAAAAACAGAAGCTTTTCCAGAAGGATGTGGCAGTGGTCTAGATAACCCATTAGTATGCGTTGTAGATACAGGCAATGAATCTGCTCCTTGCAACATTGACCTTCCTAAACAAGCAAGCTTTGCTAAAACAGGTGTCCGTGAAGCTGGAGGAACTCCATTTGGCGTTTCAACTATAACCGTAACTGATGGTATTGCCATGGGACATCAAGGCATGAAATCATCACTAGTATCGCGTGAAGTAATTGCTGATTCTGTTGAGCTATCTGTACGTGGACATTGTTATGATGCTATAGTAGGTCTAGCTGGTTGCGATAAATCCCTACCGGGACTGATGATGGCAATGTTGCGCCTTAACGTACCTTCTGTATTTATGTATGGCGGTTCTATACTTCCTGGTCGCTTTAAAGATAAAGATATTACAATTATAGATGTATTTGAAGCAGTTGGAAAATACGATACTGGTCAAATGAGTTCGGATGATTTAAAATCAATTACCAAAGCAGCATGTCCAACCTCTGGTGCATGCGGAGGACAATTCACCGCAAATACTATGGCTTGCGTATCAGAGGCAATTGGCCTTGCCTTACCAGGCTCTAGCGGTGCTCCAGCTCCTTATGCAAGTCGTTATGAATATGCAGTTGCTTCTGGTAAAGCTGTTATGGAATGTTTAAGAAAAAATATTCGTCCTCGTGATATCGTCACTCTAAAATCATTGGAAAATGCCGCTACTGTCGTTGCAGCTACAGGAGGCTCTACTAATGCAGCTCTACACTTGCCTGCAATGGCTCACGAATGCGGTATTGATTTTGACCTTCATGATGTAGGAAGAATTTTTAAAAGAACTCCTTATATTGCAAACCTAAAGCCAGGTGGAAAATATGTTGCTAAAGATCTTCATGAAATTGGCGGTATACAAGTTGTAATCAAAGAATTATATGATAATGGTTTAATTCATGGTGACTGTCTAACCGTAACAGGCAAGACTATTGCAGAAAACTTAAAAGATATAGTTTTCCCTGATAATCAAGATGTTGTAAATAGAGTTAAAAATCCACTTTCTCCAAATGGTGGAGTAGTTACTCTAAAAGGAAATTTAGCTCCTGAAGGCGCAATAGTTAAAATAGCTGGCATGACAAGCTTAATACATACAGGTCCTGCTTTATGCTTTGATAATGAAGAAGCAGCTTTTACTGCAGTACAAAAACGCCAATATAAAGAAGGCGATGTCATAGTTATACGTTATGAGGGGCCTAAAGGCGGCCCTGGCATGAGAGAAATGCTTGCCACAACAGCAGCACTCTATGGTCAAGGAATGGGAGAGAAAGTTGCCCTAATTACAGATGGAAGATTTTCTGGCGGCACTAGAGGATTTTGTATTGGTCACGTAGGTCCTGAAGCTGCTATAGGAGGTCCGATTGCTTTATTGCAAAATGGTGACATTATCACTATTGATGCAATAGCTGGAACTATTTCTGTTAATTTATCAGATAGTGAATTAGAAAAGCGTCGTAAATCTTGGCAACCACGTGAAAATGATTATCAATCTGGAGCACTTTGGAAATATGCCCAGCTTGTAGGTTCTGCTGAAAAAGGAGCTATCACTCACCCTGGAGCGAAAAAAGAAAAATTTGTCTATGCCGATATTTAATTTTTTGCTACTCTTGAGTAAAGTATGTAATTTGATTAGTGAATAATTTGTTAAAATTACAAATTAGAAATCCAGATTTTTAACTAAAAAATGCGGTGCCAAAATGAAAGCTGATATCGTTGAGCAGTTAGAACAAAAGCGTAAAAATGCCAGTTTAGGCGGAGGTCAAAAACGTATTGATGCTCAGCATAGCAAAGGCAAGTTAACAGCAAGAGAAAGACTAGAGGTTCTACTAGATCCAGATTCTTTTGAAGAATATGGCATGTATGTTGAACATCGTTGTCGTGATTTTGAAATGGACAAAGAAATTGTTCCAGGTGATGGGGTTATTACTGGTCATGGAACAATAAATGGTCGTCTAGTTTTTGTTTATTCACAAGATTTCACTGTTCTTGGTGGTTCTTTAAGCGAAACTAATGCTGAAAAAATTTGCCGCATTCAAGATATGGCAATGCGTAGTGGAGCTCCTATTATTGGTATAAATGACTCTGGTGGAGCAAGAATTCAAGAAGGTGTGAACTCACTGGGAGGTTATGGCGAAATATTTCAACGTAATGTTTTATCTTCAGGGGTGATTCCACAAATATCTTTAATTATGGGGCCGTGTGCTGGTGGAGCAGTTTATTCGCCTGCCCTTACTGACTTCATTTTTATGGTTCGCAGTACTTCATATATGTTTGTAACTGGACCTGAAGTAGTTAAAACAGTAACTCATGAAGATGTCTCGCGCGATGAATTAGGCGGAGCTCAAATTCATACAGCAAAAACTGGCGTTGCAGATCTTTCTTTTGATAATGATATTGAAACTTTACTCCAAACTAGAAGATTATTTAATTTCTTACCATTATCAAATCGTAGTGGCGTACCAAAACGTTATACTCCAGATTATGCCGACCGCCTTGATTTATCTCTAAATACTTTAGTTCCAGAGAATCCTAACAAACCTTATAATATGTTTGAGCTAATACATCGCATTGTTGATGAAGGTGATTTTTTTGAACTTCAACCAGACTATGCTAAAAATATAATTGTTGGTTTTGGTAGAATGGAAGGAAAAACGGTTGGATTTGTTGCTAATCAACCAATGCATCTTGCTGGGTGTCTAGATATTAATGCTTCTCGTAAAGCAGCTAGATTCATTAGATTCTGTGATGCATTTAATATTCCTTTAATTACTTTTGTTGATGTACCAGGATTCTTACCTGGCGTATCACAAGAACATGATGGCATCATAAAGCATGGAGCAAAATTACTTTACGCTTATGCTGAAGCAACTGTACCAAAAATAACTGTTATTACTCGTAAAGCTTATGGTGGCGCATATATTGTAATGAACTCAAAGCATTTAAGAGGTGATATTAATTATGCTTGGGCAAATGCAGAAATAGCGGTAATGGGTCCTAAAGGTGCAGCGCAAATTTTATTTAGAGAACATGCTGAGGATAAACGTAAAATGAAACGTTTAACCGATGAATATACAAGTAAATTTGCATCGCCTTTTGCTGCTGCTGCTAGAGGGTTTGTTGACGAAGTAATTAGACCACAAAATACACGCTGGCGCTTATGTCGCGCTCTTAGTTTGCTTGAAAATAAAAAGGTCGACTTACCTTGGAAAAAACACGATAACTTACCTTTATAGTTATGCACTTAAATTATGATAGATTGACTATCTATTACAAATTAATATAATTTTTTTATTCTCTAACTTTACAGAAAGTAACTTAAGTTTATGTTCAAAAAAATTCTGATTGCCAACCGTGGAGAAATTGCCTGCCGTATTATTAAAACAGCTCGCAAAATGGGAATTAAAACTGTTGCGGTTTATTCTGAGGCAGATACAAATTCTGCTCACGTTACAATGGCCGATGAAGCTGTTTTTATTGGTCAATCTCCTTCTAATAAAAGCTATCTTGATATAAATCGCATTGTTAATGCAGTAAGAAGTACTGGAGCGGAAGCAGTACATCCTGGTTACGGATTTTTATCTGAAAATTCTAAGTTTGTCGCTAAACTGAAAAAAGAAGGAATAGCTTTTATAGGCCCAACAGAAAATGCTATAAAGGTTATGGGCGATAAAATTGAGTCTAAGAAAATAGCACAAAAAGCTGGCGTAAATACCATACCTGGCTATACGGGAGTTATAAAAGATGAGAATGAAGCCACTAAGATAGCTGCTAAAATTGGTTTTCCTGTAATGATAAAAGCAGCAGCTGGTGGTGGCGGAAAAGGAATGAGGGTTGTTTACTCTAAAGGCGAAGTAAAACAAGCATATCGTTCTGCAACTAATGAAGCTAAAAATAATTTTAGCGATGGCAGAATTTTTATTGAAAAATTTATAGAAAAGCCACGCCATATTGAAATTCAGGTTCTTGCTGATAAAAAAGGAAATATAGTCTGCCTTGGTGAGCGTGAATGTTCCATACAGCGCCATCATCAAAAAGTTATTGAAGAAGCTCCATCTTCTTTTTTAAATGATAAATTACGTAAAGCAATGTACAAACAGTGCGTTGCATTAGCAAAAGCTGTAAAATATGAATCTGCGGGAACTGTTGAATTTATTGTAAATAGTAAAAAACAATTTTATTTTCTAGAGATGAATACAAGGTTACAAGTTGAGCACCCCGTAACCGAACTTATAACAGGTCTTGATCTTGTTGAACAAATGATTCGTATAGCATATGGGCAACCCTTACCTTTAACTCAAGATCAAGTACAGTTAAACGGATGGGCTATTGAAAGCAGAATTTACGCCGAAGATCCAACTCGTGGTTTTTTACCTTCAAGTGGTCGTATTTCTGAATATAAAGAACCAGAAGCAAGTAATTTTGTCCGCATCGATAGTGGAGTATATGAAGGTGATCAGGTGAGCATGTTTTACGATGCTATGATCGCAAAATTAATTACCTATGGTAGAACTAGACAAATTGCCATAGAAAATATGCAATCTGCATTAGGTGAATATGTTATTCGTGGTATCTCCCATAACATTAGTTTTCTTGAAGCATTAATAGCTCATAAACGCTTTGCCTCTGGCAATATTAATACTAATTTTATAGCAGAAGAATATCCTGATGGATTTTTTGGTGCCGAATTAACCTCAGAAACAACTAAAGTTTTTCTTGCTGTTGGTATACATATATACTTAGAAGATGCTAAACGAGCATCAACTACTTCTGGGCAACTTGAAGGACGTGAACGTCATATCGGTAATCGTTGGGTTGTTGGTATTGATGGCGAAAATTATTCTGTTTATGCTAGACCTCGTCAAGGAGGATATGATTTAAAATACGATAATGACCTTCTCAATATTCGTAGCTCATGGATTATTGGAAATTATTTATTTCATGGCACTTTAGATGGTAGATCTGTATATGTGCAGGTTGAACATTTTGCAGGTGGATTTTATTTAACTCATGCAGGGGCTAAGGTAAAAGTTACCGTGCGTAGCCCAAGAGTTGCAGAATTAGAAAAATTTATGCCAAAAGCTGTTAGTTTGCTTGATAAAAACTCTATCGAGGCTCCTATTTCTGGAATAGTTGTTGACGTACTAGTCAAAGAAGGCGAAGAAGTAAAAAAAGGACAAGATTTAATTATCCTTGAAGCAATGAAAATGGAAAATGTTATTGGCGCAGAAAAAGATGCTGTAATTAAAAAGATTTATGTCAATAAAGGTGATAATACTATATACGGACAATTAATTATAGAATTTAAATAATTTTATAAGAGATTAAAATATAATGTTATCCGTAAATTTAATTATTTCAGGAAAAGTTCAAGGTGTTGGCTTTCGCATTTGGACTAGGGAGCAAGCCTTAAAACTCAATATTACAGGCTGGGTAAAAAATTTAACAAATGGCAACGTTCAAGCTTGTTTAAATGGAACAGAACAAAATATTAATGAATTAATAAAACTCTGCCATATAGGACCTAAAAACTCCCATGTTTTGAGCGTAGTTAAGGAAGTTAATAGTTTACCTAACATGCAATATGATAATTTTTCTATTATTAAATAATTTTTTAAGAATATAGTTTTTTGTAAATATAATGTTATAATCCAAACTATATATTAATGAAAAGAGAACAGAAAATTTAACCCCTTATAAAATATAGCTTCTATGCTAAATATAGTAAAAAATATCTTTCTGCTTGCTTTCATTTTATTACTAGGTTGTACAACCCAACCAAAATCAGGACTATCTCGTAAAAATATTGATACTAATGATTATTTAGTAAAAAATGGTGATAGCTTTTATAGCATTGCAAATCGTTACAATGTAAGTGCTGACGATCTTGCTCAATTAAATGATGCCGAACCAAATACATCGTTGGAAGCAGGAAGAACCATTTTAGTTCCCAATAAAAGAAATATTTCTTCTAATGTAAAAAATATATCTCCTAGACAAGAGCTAAATTCATTATCTGCTGCAACAATAAATAATAAGACGGTTGAGCAAGATAATAAGCCTATTGATATTTCAAACAATATTTCTAGACAAAACTTAACTGAATCTAATGATTCATCTGCAAATCATAGTGATCCTATTATTGAGTGGCAAAAAACTTACGATCTTACCAACTCAGATACAAAACCTAAAGAAGAAAAAGCTGAAAATACAACTGTAAATATTTCTGCCAATAACCAGAATTTAACTAAATCTCAAGAACAACCTATCAATGATTCTTTCTTAAAAAATCGTCATTTCTCTACTAAATTATCTTGGCCTGTAATAGGAAAAATAATTGCCCGATTCGGACCTAGAGCTGGTGGTCTTTATAATGATGGTATAAATATTTTAGCGCCAGATGGTACTAAAGTAATTGCAGTAGATGATGGCGTAGTAGTTTATGCTGGCGACGAATTAAAAGGATATGGAAACCTTGTCTTAATCAAGCATGCGCAAGGATATTTAACCGCCTACGCTCATAATAAATCTAATCTTGTTAAAAAGAATGATATTGTCCGCAAAGGTGATGCAATAGCCTATGTTGGCAAAACTGGTAATGTAACTACGAGCCAACTACATTTTAGTATTCGCAAAGGAAAAAAGCCTGTTAATCCAGAAAAATATCTAGATAAACTATCTTAAAATATAGTGTATCAGGCTTGAAATACTAGATTGCTTTTTTTATTAGCTAATTTTAGAACAATTGCACCCGTTATAGCCGAGGCAAGTGAACCAATTATTACTCCAAGCTTTATATGCTCTTGTAGCTGAACATCTTCAAAAGCAAGATTCCCTATAAATAAACTCATTGTAAAACCTATTCCTGCCAGTATAGATACACCATATATTTGCAGCCATGTTGCTCCTTCAGGCAAGCTAGCCATATGCGCTTTAACTAATATTTTTGTACTGAAAAATATTCCTATTTGTTTACCAAAAAATAAGCCTAAGGCTATCCCCAAAACTAATGGATCAAAAATATATGATAATTCTATTCTAGTTAAATCAATTCCACTGGCTACGAAAGCAAATAATGGTAAAATTAAAATGTTTACAAGTAATGTAAGTATTTTGATAAATGATTGATCATCTTTAGTGTAATTTCCTAGTGGAATTAGCATTCCTAATATTACCGCTCCAATAGTTGAGTGTAGTCCACTTGCATTAAAGAAAAAACATAATAACCCACCTATCAATAAATAAGCGGACAATTCTTTGATTTTAAAATAATTCATCAGCCATAATATCAAAACCAGAACAAAAGCAAAAATTAATGAAGTGGATAAAATAACCTTGTTATAAAAAATTGCAATTAGTGCTATTGCTCCAAGATCATCAAATATTGCGATAGCTAAAAGAAATATTTTTACTGACTTAGGAATGTTTTTTGCAACCAACATCAATACACAAACTGAAAATGCAATATCTGTTGCTGACGGCACACCAAAGCCACGCCAATTCTCTGGGTGGTTGTAATTAATGGCAAAAAATATAGACATTGGCACTAGCATTCCAGTAATTGCAGCAATTATCGGTAATATAGCTTGTTTAGCTTTGCCTTTTAGACCAAATATTTCTTGTTTTAGTTCTATACTCACCAACAAGAAGAATAAAGTCATTAAACCATCGTCTATAAACTTATGTAAAGATTGTTCAATCTTTGATCCTAATAAATTAAATTCAACATTATAATGAACGAAATTATTATAATAGGCATAAAGATAACTGTTATTAGCCATTGTCATAGCTAGAACAATACTTGCTGTCATTATTATTCCACCAACAACTTCTTGCCTAAGAAACTGACTTATGCCACTTGTTAATTTTCTATATTTATACATTATTACCGGAGTTTATATTATTTATTTTTTTGACCAGTTTCTTCCATACTACTTAAATTTATAATTTAGGCAATTTTATTAACAATCTTAGGTTTACTATTATGGGTTTAACATTTATATATTGTTGTTTTTTAGAATTATATTAAAATAAAAAATAATTTCTCTATATGAATTTAATTTTTTAAGGGGTTTTTGTACCAATGACAGATACTAATAAACTTACTTTAGCTACTCCAAGCACTGAATCTGCTCCACTACCACCTAAGCAAGAAGCTATGGTTTCTCTTGTTCCTTTAGTGTTCATTTTTTTAATTCTTTATGTCTTAGTTATAAGACCTCAGCACAAAAAACTTAAGGCTCATAACCAACTAATTAATGGTTTAAAAAAAGGTGATAAAGTAGTTACATCTGGTGGAATTATAGGTACAATAACTAATATCAAAGATAATGAAAATATTATTGATATAGAAATTTCCTCTGGGGTAATTATAAAGGTTTTAAGACATAGCATTACTGATTTGTCAAAAACAAATTCAAAACCAGTTAAAGAATAATATTTTTTACTATCTCTTAAAATAAATATCTATAGTTTTTGTATATGCTTAATTTCTCGAAATGGAAAATATTTGCTATAATGCTGGTTTGCTTTACTTCTATAGCGCTATTAATTCCAAGTTTCTTTAATGATCCTCAAAAGTCTTTAGGAGTATTTGGTCAGTGGAAAATAAATCCAGGTCTTGATCTTAAGGGGGGCTCTTATCTTTTGATGGAGGTTGATTTCGATTCTTACGAAAAGGAACAATTAGAGAATCTAAAAGATGAATTACGTGCCGAATTTAGAAAACAAACTATTGATAATAAACGTATTCGTTATTCTGGAATGCAATCTCAATCATCTAAAATAAAAATTGTTCTTGAAGATCAAACTATCGCCGATGGAGTAAAAAAAATCATTAATAAAATGTCTCCTGATCTTGATGTAGAGACTTCTTCTAATATAATATCTATAGGCTATACTCCTAAATATATTGAGAATTTACGCAAACAATTAGTAGCCCAGTCTCTTGAAATTATACGTCGTCGTGTTGATGAAACTGGCACGCGCGAACCAGATATACAACGTCAGGGAGACAACCGCATCTTACTTCAGGTTCCAGGCTTACAAGATCCAGAATATCTAAAAGCACTTTTAGGTAAAACTGCTAAAATGAGTTTTTATCTTGTTAATGAGTCTATGCCATTTCCTGATAATAGCAATCTACCTGTACCATCTGACTCGGTAAGATTCCCTTCTGACAATGATGGTAATTACTATACTCTAATAAAAAGAGTTGCTATTAGCGGAGATCTTTTATCTGACGCACGAGCCGGATTTAATCCTAGTAATAATCAACCTGTAGTAAATATAGTATTTAATAGTTTAGGTGCAAAAAAATTTGCAGATGTAACTAAAGCAAATCTAGGAAAACCTTTTGCTATTGTTTTGGACGACAAAGTATTAACTGCACCTGTTATTAGAGCTGCAATATTAGATGGGAGAGCGGAAATTTCTGGTAGCTTTACTACTAAATCAGCTTCTGACTTAGCCTTATTATTACGCGCTGGGGCATTACCAGCTCCTGTAAAAATTATTGAAGAAAGAACAGTAGGCCCAAGTCTTGGCTCAGATTCGATAAAAGATGGTATTCATGCTTCTATTGCAGCTCTAATTTTAGTAGTTGCCTTTATGATCTCATGTTATGGCTTATTTGGACTTTTTGCTAGTCTTGCCATGATATTTCATATTGTTATGACTTTGGCTTTACTTGCACTAACAGGCTCTACTTTAACCTTACCTGGTATTGCAGGAATAGTTCTTGGCATGGGAATGTCTGTTGACGCAAACGTTTTAGTCTTTGAACGTATGAAGGAAGAAGCTAAGCTTGGTCGTGGACTAATGGGAACTATTGAGAATGGTTACAAGAAAGCATTTGCAACTATTTTTGATTCCAATATTACTACCTTAATTGCAGGAGTAGTTTTATTTTTCTTTGGCTCTGGTGCAATTAAAGGCTTTGCTGTAACATTATGCTTTGGTATAGTAACCTCAATGTTTACTGCTGTTTTATTAACTCGCCTTATAACAGTAATCTGGTTACGCAAATATAAACCGACTAAATTACCTTTATAAAAAACTAATATTTTATTTATTATGGATATAACACCAATTATAGATCCAAAATTAAATTTAATAACAGGATATGGTAAATATGGTTTTACCATTAATAATAATATTTATAGTTCAGCAATAATTTGCCTTCCTCAACAAATTTTTCCTCTCAATATAGCCAATATTGAAGAAATTAACCAATATAATATTGAACCTATTCTAATTGGAAAAAGCAATATTGATTTATTAATTATCGGTTATGGTAATAGTTATATTACCCCTTCAGTCCATCTAAAAAATATTTTATTAAGTCATAATATCAATTACGAATTAATGAATTTAGGCGCAGCTTGTAGAACTTATAATGTGCTAATAAGCGAAGGTAGAAAAATTGCCTGTTTACTTATTCCAATTATTTAATTATTTAATGATTATGTTAAGTATTAAATATTAAATAATTAGGTTATCTTATGAATTTTTATGAAAAAATTAGACCAAGTATTTTATCATCTTTCTTATTTGCTATGGGTGGCGCAAGTACATATATAAATCAAACTGCAACCTGTCCTATAGTGGTTCCTATAATGCTCTATACTATGGCTGCTGGAATATTTTTCCACAACAATATCCATAGCCTTCCTGATGAAGCATTAACTGAAGCTATGGGACAGCATATAAATAATCGCAATGGACAAGAATTTCTTGTATAACGCAATTATCTATTTTGTTAAAAAAATTTTATAGTAATTGAGAATAATTCCGTGGAATAATAGCTTAACCTTTTGGAAAAAAATTATTACCACGGATTATTTATTATAAGTTAAATTGCCTATATTTTAGCTAGATTACTATTTACAAAATCCCAATTTACTAAATTATCTAAGAATATAGATATATAATCAGGACGACGATTTTGGAAATCAATATAATATGCATGTTCCCAAACATCTATAGTTAGTAAAGCGATTTGATTCTTAGTAATTGGAGTTTCAGCATTACCTGTTTTTGTAATAGCTAATTTACCATTTTCTAATACTAACCAAGCCCAACCGCTACCAAACTGAGTTGTAGCCGCCTCAGCAAATGCTTGCCTAAATTTATCATAACCGCCAAAATCACTATCAATTCTTTTAGCAATTTCACCTGTAGGTTTTCCACCACCATGTGGCTTCATGCTATGCCAATAAAATGTATGATTCCACACTTGTGCAGCATTATTAAATATAGGTCCTGATGCAGATTTTTTTATAATTTCTTCTAAAGAAAGACCTGCAAATTCTGTATTTTCAATTAGTTTATTTAAATTAACCACATAAGCATTATGATGCTTACCATGATGAAATGATAAAGTTTTTGCCGAGATATGCGGCTCTAAAGCATCTTGCGCATAAGGCAACTCTGGTAAAGTAAAAGCCATAATTATACTCATATATATTTGTTAAAATGTTATCAACATATATATGCAGAGCTTTTGTTAAAGGCAAGTATTTTAGGACTAAATTAGTACTAATTTAGTTTTGGTAGTTATTTATTCTAATTTTTATAATAAAGAAGTTACTCTACAAAATCTTTAATTGATTTAAGAGCTCGTTCACAATAAGCATTTTTACGATTCTTTTTAAATATTTTTTCTTCTAAAGGAAGAAATAATCCAAAATTAACATTCATTGGTTGGAAACTATCTATATTTGCATCTCCAGTTACATGATAGAGTAAACTACCCATAGCTGTATCTTGCTGTGGATATTTTATTTCTCTACCTAATAGCTCATAAGCTGCAAACCTTCCAGCCATAAGACCACAAGCAGCGCTCTCAACATATCCTTCTACTCCTGTAATTTGACCTGCAAAAGAAATATTTGGATATTTTTTTAGTGACAAATTACGCTGCAACAAAATTGGACTTTTTATAAAAGTATTACGATGCAACCCACCTAACCTTGCAAATTCAGCATTTTCTAAACCTGGAATCATTTTTAAAATTTCTACCTGCTGCGCATATTTAATTTTGGTCTGAAATCCAACTATATTATATAAAGTTCCAATTGCATTATCTTGGCGTAACTGCACTACAGCGTAAGGCTTATCTTTAGAATTAGGATTAGTTAATCCAACTGGTTTCATCGGTCCATAACGCAAAGTTTCTAAACCTCTTGCTGCCATCACCTCAATTGGTAAGCAGCCCTCAAAGTAAGGAGTATTTTTTTCCCAGT
>CAZTUN010000025.1:0-14670 GCA_964616845.1 uncultured Rickettsiales bacterium
GAATGCGTTATTATAAGTTACTTCTTAAAAAATTAAACTACTCTTTGGTTAAACAATAACAACATAAGTGATAAAGGAATTGAATACTTTAGTAAATTTGACTACTTAATAAATTTAAATAATCTTTAATTATCAGAGATGATGCATAATCTATAGGTAAATGACCAGACTTATTTCTTTTATCTAATTTTGCATTATATTTTGTTAATAATTTTATGGCATTAATATTATGTGTTGAGCTTGCATAATGCAATGGCGTATTACCATTATAATCTGCTACATTTGGATTAGCTTTATTGGCAAGCAAAATATTTAAACAATCAAGAGCTTTTGCTTCTACTGCAATATGAATAGGATAACGTCCTTTTAAATCAGTCATTTTTATATCTGATCCATATGAAATTAACAATTTTACTAAGGCAGCATTTCCTTGGAGGTTGGCAAGATGCATTATTGTATAGCCATCTCTATTGCGTATATTAATATTAACTTGATAGGCAAGTAAGGCGATAATAGCATCTGCATGATTATATTTTGTAGCAAGATGAAGAGGAGTAAATCCAGCATTATTATGTTCTTCATAGCTAACGTTATATTTCATTAGCAAATGGATCATGTTTGATCGCCCATACATTGCTGCAATATGAAGAGGGTTGTTTCCAGAATTGTCAGTGATTGAAAGATTTGCCTCATAGTTTTGAATTAAGTTAGAGAGAAGCTCGATATTTGCCGTACGGATTGATGAAAAAATATTCTCAGTTATTTTTCTGATATCAGAAGTAAAATTTTTATACTCACTAAAACTATTATCACTATTTTCTTTTAATCTCTTCTTATCAAGTAACATTTGATCTATCATTCTATCCCTCCTATTACTATCCAAGCAATTAATATTTTAGGACGTTAATTTAAGTTATTACGTGATTGTGGTGAATCCAAAGCAAATACTGGTATATCTATTTCCATTAAATTACCATCTTGAGTTAATATTTCATATTTACCAAGCATCATTCCCGTGGCTGTAGATAATTTTGCAGCACTACAATATTCAAAACTTTCAGATGGATTTAAGGTAGGTTGTACTCCAACTACTCCATCTCCATGCACCTCTTGTATGGTGCCATTAGCTTCTATTATTATCCAATGTCTTTTCAATAGTTGTATTTGTACCTTACTTAGATTTTCAATGTTAATTTGATATGCCCAAAAATATTGTCCTTCATTTTTTGCCGATTCTTCTTCCATAAAATGAGGAGTGGCACTAACCTTAATAGAATTAGTGATTGTGCTATAGGTTAAATCTCCAACCCCAGCCATAGCGATGTTGGATTCGGTATCTTTATTTAAAATTATTTTATTAGATTGATCGTTTTTCATATTGGTTAAACTATACAATATTTTTTTTATATATTCTATCTTAAGTAAAGATAAGATTTTTTATCTTGCTTTATAGGTTGGAATATTTTGTTTTGGTATCCAAACATCTTTTGGCTTAGAGCCAGTTTGATAAAATATATCAATAGGTATTCCTCCCCTAGGATACCAATATCCACCAATTCTTAGCCATTTGGGCTTTATAGCGGAAATAATTTTTTGTGCGATAGTTATGGTACAGTCCTCGTGAAATGCTCCATGATTACGAAAAGATGCTAAAAATAATTTTAAGGATTTACTTTCAACAATAAATTGATCGGGAATGTAATCAATAACTATATGAGCAAAATCTGGTTGCTTGGTTATAGGACATAATGAGGTAAATTCAGGACAACTAAATCTTATTGCATAATCAATATTAAGCTTTGGATTAGTAACATACTCAAGATTTGCCTGCAAAGGAGAGCTTGGTATATCTGTATTACTACCGAGTTGAGTTAATTTTGACATATAATTTATATTATATAATTTGGTTGTTAAAATCCTAAATGTTCCTCTTGTAATAAAGATAACATAATTGCATCATAGAAAGTTCCATGAAGAAGTTTATGTTTGCGTAGAAGACCTTCTTTCTTAAAGCCGCATTTACGTAATACGCTTAAAGAGCCTTGATTATTTGGATGAACGGTTGCCTCAACTCTTACTAACTGCATTTGAATAAAAGCAAATCCAAGAACAGATTTTACAGTTTTAGTCATTATTCCTTTGCCCCATAGCTCTCTAGCTAAGTCATAACTAATTTCAGCGCGGCTATGATCGCGATTCCAATAGTTAAAACCACAAGAGCCAACTAATTTATTATCGCTTTTTCTAGCTATTGCCCAATATACACTTCTCTTGTAGGCGTAAAGATCTAGATTATATTTAATTTCATTTTTAGCTTGCTCAATATTTCTAGGTAAGCATTCATTTGGTACGTAACGATTAACATCTTCATTTGAAATATATGCTAAATAATCTTCAGCATCATTGTAGGTAATTTGTCGCAACAAGTATTGATCATCTATATCAATAAGAGGAAAGCGGCTAAATATCTTTTCTGTTAAACTGTTCATTATAATTTTCTTTAGGATCATATTTATATATTTGAGCATTATTTAAAATAAACTTTTCAAAAAAGCAAGTAACAAATCAAGATAAAGTTAGTTTTGATGCAATATATGCATATAATTAATTAGAAAAATTTTTTAATAACGTTATAAATTTATAAAAATAGCTTGAAACAAAAATGCTTAGTTTATTATGGCGATTAAATTTATAAATTCTATTTATCTATCTTCTTTAAGAAAATTGGTTGCTAAATTTTTATAGTTAGAGTAAAAACTCTTGCTTTAGGCAAGCTCTATCTTAAGTTTAAAGATTTTTAAAAGAAAATACAATGAAGATCATAATATTAAATGTCTTACGTGGGTTTGGTTCGTTCTTTGCTTATATGCTTCCTTTTTCTAGCCAAATACATTATAAAGAATGCAAGTTGCAAAAACCATTAAGTCAAGATTGGCAAAATGTTGGTGGCGACTTATCTTCGGTGTTTAATCGTCAAAATAGATCATGAAGGCAAGTTATTATGAAACAAAAGAAGAATCATAGCAGTCGCTCTTATCATCGGAGGTCTAGGTCGCGTGTTAGTAATTATAATAGATCTAATCGCGAGCAATCTAACATAGATAGAAATGAACAAGATGAAAATAATACCAATATTAAATTATCTTTTTCTGAAGATATTATCCCTTCTGCTACATTGTTACAAGAATATGAATATGCTACAAGCGGTGCAGCAGATCGTATTTTAGATATGGTTTTGGAAGAGCAAAATTTGCGCCATAGAAGAATACAAGCTAATGACAATTTCAATAAAAAAACGATTAGAATTGCTCAGTTATTTGGCTTTATAATCTTTATGACCATAATTATAGAGTCTTATTTAATGATTATGGCTGGAAGAGAGCAGTTTGGGTTTATTTTGTTTTTTGGTACAATGATAGCTGCTTTAATAGGGTCGATAAGTTTTGCTTTGTTGCTTAAAGAGCAAAGATTGATCAAAAATAAAAATTTCTCCGAGGCTAAAATAAATAATGATGCAGAATCTGTGCCTGCTAATTCTAATAATGATTATAGGGGACAAGGCAGAAGAAGACCATACTATCGAAAAAGATATAAATAGTAATTTTCGTTTAAGTTGTTTTTGACATTATAATGGTCTGCCAGTTATTTTCGCTATATTGCATGGTAACAGATAAATTATACTGAGTATAAGCACTAATTATCATTGGTGCTTGGTTGTCATAAAATCCAGATAAAATAATTTTGCCTTGTAGGCTAAGGCTTTCCGCTGCACCTTTAGATAGCTCAATTAATGGGTTAGCGAGTATGTTAGCTATAATAAGATCATAAGGAGCTGATGAGCTTATGTTTTTACTTGAAAAATTATCAGCAAGCACGCAGTTTATATTATAATTATTACAATTATTTACAGAAATATCAACAGCTACAGGATCGTTATCTACTGCTACTATTTTTGCATCGTGCCAAAGTAAGCGAGCTGCTATTGCAAGTATTCCAGTACCAGTGCCCATATCCAAAATATTTTTAGGCAGATTATTTTGTTCATATAATTGGCTTAAAGCAAGAAGACAGCCCTTTGTAGTGGCATGTGTGCCTGTGCCAAATGCAAAAGAAGGGTCAATTTCTATAGCTAGGAAGTCTTTAGGTAGAGAGGCTTTATCGTGCCATGAAGTATGTACACAAAATTTACCAATAGTGAAGGGAGAAAAATATTTTTGTGATTCAATTATCCAGTCTTTATTTTCAATATCGGTAATAATAATTTCTGGAGTAGGTATATCTAAGCTAGAACTCAATATATTTATACGATTACTTATTTGGCTTATATCTTCAGCATTATTTACTATTATAAAAACAGTCCATATTCCAGTTGGTTCGTCTTCAAAGTAACTGCAAGCAAGCGAGGATATATCTTCAATATTTTCTATAAAATAAGCGGCATAGCCATCTGGTAAAGTTATTTCAATTTGTTTTAGTTTTGGGTTCATTTATTTATTATTTTTTAAGTGGCGTAAGCGGATTTTTAGACTACCTTTCTTAATATTTTTTTGTTTTGCTCTGCTAAGTGCAAGCTCATCTTGTTTTACATCGGAGTTTATAACGCTTCCTGCGCCAATTATAGCATTATTTTCTATAGTTAATGGAGCTATGAGTGCGGTATTAGAACCAATAAAAACATTTTCGCCAATGTTAGTTTGATATTTATTATAGCCATCATAATTACAGGTAATTACTCCTGCACCAACATTACTATTACTGCCAATATTACTGTCACCAATATAGCTTAAATGTTGAGCTTTTACTTTTTGACTTAGTTTAGAATTTTTAATTTCAACAAAATTGCCAATTGAAGAATTATCTTCCATAGAACTATTTGGTCTAATTCTGGCAAATGGACCAATTTTACAATTTTTACCAATAGTTACCCCATTTAAGTGAGAAAATGGAAAAATTATTGAGTATTGATCTATAGTTACATTAGGCGCAAAAACAACATTTGGGTGAATTGTTACATTGGGGGCTATTTTTGTATCATGGGCAAAGTAAATAGTGTGGGGCATAATTAAATGTACGCCATTATCCATTAGGGCTTTTGCTTTTCTTTGCTGATATATAATTTCTGCATTAGATAATTGTTCAAATGTATTGATTCCTTGTAGTTCTTCTTGGCTACAAGTAATATATCTGCAACGTAAATTTTTTTGATTAGCAATTGAAATAATATCAGTCAAATAAAACTCATTTGAAGAATTATTATTATCTACTATGGCTAATAATTCTTTAGCTAATTTAGCATTTAAAGCCATAATTCCTGAGTTGCAAAGAGTTATTAGTGCTTCTTTAGCTGTAGTGTCTTTTTGTTCAACTATTTTTTCTATTAGGTCATCACCTTTTGTAATAATACGACCATATCCAGTAGGATTATCCGCATGAAAAGTAAGAACAGCAATATCTGCATCAAGATTAAGTAAATTATTTAGGGTTGATTGTTCGATTAAAGGAACATCTCCATATAATATTAAAATCTTACTATCTTGATTATTTAATTTTGTTAGTCCAGCGGCAACTGCATTTGCAGTACCTAATTGTTTTTCCTGAATCGCTAAAGATAGGTCAGTGTTTTCTAGATATGGAAGCATATCATTATTTACTACTGCAATAATTTGTTCTGGATTTATTGCTCTTGCAGTATCTACAACATGAAATAATATTGGTTTGTAAGCAATAGGCTGTAAGGTTTTAGGTAGTGCTGATTTCATTCTTGTGCCTTTTCCTGCGGCTAAGATGATTGTGGCAATACTAATTTTATGATGATATAAAGACATATAGCCTTGTCAAAATTTATAATTAAATCTAAAAATGCAGTAAATATATTATGATGGAAATTATCCTTAACCCTATCACATCTATTTTTATAGCGATAACTATAATTGCCGTAAAGACTATTTTCTATGATAGTAAAATACAAAGAGAGAATTTTTTACTAAATAGTGAATTAAAAATTAAAGAAAGTGATTTAGAATCGCTTAAAGAGCAAATTATAACTAAAGAATCTGAAAATAAGCAATTATTACATAACAAGTATAACCTAGAAAAAGAGCTGGAACTAATTAAACAAAAATTTTTATTGCATGAAGAACAGTTGGCAACATGGAAAAGTGATCATGAGCGATATTTAGAGTTAACAAAGGCATCAATACTAAAAGCAGGTAGTGAGATGTCAAGTAAGCTTCTTGATGATCATAAAAGAGAAAATGAAAATATACGAAAAGAACAAGAGCGTAAATTTACAGAAACAAGTACAAAATTAAATGAGCAGTTTGAGAATATTTGTAAGTCAATGCATACTCTAAATGATAAAATTAGTAAGGTTGAGATAATTGAGCGTGCTTTGCTTGCGCCTCAAGGTGTTGGCATGTTATCAGAAATTACTTTAGAAAATATTTTTAAATCATCAGGATTAATAGAAAACCAAGATTATATTTTACAATATTGGGCAGAAAGTAGTGAAAATGGAGGATATAAGCCAGATGCTGTAGTTTTTCTTCCAAATAATCAGATAATTGTTGTTGATAGTAAGGCATCAAAATTTTTTATGGAGCTTGAATGTTTTGATAATGATAATGAAAATAAAAAGAAATTAGAATTATCTTTAAAACAAACAATGAACCAGCACTTAAAAAGTTTGATAGAACGCAATTATACTCAAGCTGTTAATGATCATTTAAAAAAAACAAAGCCTATAGATGGCAGTTATCAAGTTGTCACTTTAATGTTTTTGCCTACAGAAGTAGTGCTGGATAAATTCAGAAAAATTGATAGGCAATTTGAGGAGAAGGCTTGGCGCAATAATATTATTTTAGTAGGTCCTTCTGGATTAGTTAATGCTTTATTGCAAGCAAGGCAGTCAATAGCTATAGCCAAGCAAAATAAGCATTATGATTTGATCATTGATGAAGTAAAAAAATTATTAACTAGTGTTTCTACTTTATATGCATCATCTGAAAGTTTAGGTAAGAGTATTAAGTCTGTTGTCGAAAAATATGATAAATTTGCTGGCTCGTTTAATAGTAATTTTATATCTAAGGTAAAAAGATTAGGGCAGTATGGGATAGCAATATCTAAAAAAGAAGATATTTCTAGATTAGAACGCTATCAATTGATACAGTCAAGTAAGTTGATAGATAGTGAAGCTGTTGATCAGTCAAATGATAAATTATATGAACAGGATGAGGCATAAATTTTATGTTAAAACAATTTTTTATTGCAAGTATAGTTTTGGCACTAGTAATGATTGGTTCTGCTCTATTTAACCTTTTTACCGTATATGCTGGAGATTTTTCTCGCTATGATAATGATGTAGTATATTTAGACAAACCTATAGATATATCAAAAGATGAATTATATGATATGTCAGGAAAATTACATAAATATGAGGAATTTAATCAGAATAAAGTTAATTTAGTTATGTTATGGGCAAGTTGGTGTGGATATTGTGCTAGAGATATTCCTAAACTAATAGAAACAAGCAAGGAATACGAAGCAAAAGGACTAAAAGCTATATATGTTGCCATACCATCTGATACTTCAGATAAGGTAAAAGAGGCTCTCAAAAATATTAAAAGTTCTAATATGCTAGTATATATAAGTAAAAATGGTAGTGTTTATCGTAAGCTTGGAGTAAGAGGAGTTCCTAATTATTTCTTGCTTGATAATAAAGGCTATATAATTGCAAAATTAAGACCTAAATATGGTAAAAGCTTTTATGATTTCTTGGATAGTATTACTTCAAAATAAACATAAAGGAATTATAGTTTATGCCAGCTCAAGAGATAGAAAATTTAGTTCACATATTAAGTAAAATGCCAGGTTTTGGTCAGCGTTCTTCTCGAAGAATGGTTTTGCATTTAATAAAGAATAAAAATTATTTACTTAAGCCTTTAATAGAATCTTTACAAAATTTTTCTTCCTCTATAAAAATATGTAATAATTGTGGTAATGTTGATGCCTGTGATCCTTGTCTTATTTGCTCGCATCCAGTAAGGAGTAATTCTTATCAACTTTGTGTTGTTGAAGATGTAGCAGATTTATGGGCGATAGAAAGAAGTAACATTTATAATGGACTATACCATATATTAGGAGGAACTTTATCTGCGATTGATGGTAGGGGGCCAAATGATATTAATATTGAAAAATTAGTTACGCGTTGTGCTAAAGGAAATATAAAGGAAATTATATTAGCAACCAATGCTACATTAGAAGGTCAAACTACAGCACATTATATTGCAGAAAGACTCAAAGAGTTTAATATTTCTTTGTCAAGAATTGCGCATGGAATTCCTATAGGCGGTGAATTAGACTATATGGATGACGGTACTTTAGGTACTGCGTTAAAACTAAGAAGGCCATTCTAAGATGGTGCCCACGAGAGGACTTGAACCTCCACGACCACTAAAAGGGTCAACAGATTTTAAGTCTGTAGCGTCTACCAATTCCGCCACGTGGGCATTTAAAGACTTAAATAACAAGTTAGGTGGGGTAACCTAGCGACAAAACTCTATATTGGCAAGTTGAAAATTTAAAATTTTTGATTTTTTTCTATTATAGTTGGATAATAGGTGATAAGTTATTGTTGTATAACAATATAAATAATTACTAATTTTGTTCTAAAAATCATAAAATTTGACTAAATTATCAATAATAACTCGAGTATATCCTCATGAAGGCAATTGCAGAGCTACCAATTTACTATTCTTTATTAATAGGTCTATTCTTTTTATTATCTGCGGCAATTTGTTTATATAGACAAAAAAAGCCAATAGGGGGGTGGCTATTATGGTTTATTATAGATATTTTTATTTTAACAATTTCTCCTTTATTTTTATTGCCTCTATATATTAAAGGGTTGCCTAATTTAGACGCTGCAAGTCACAGTTATAAAGTAATGTTTATAATAAAATTTATAGCCAATTTAGTTAATTTGTTACCTGCAATATTTACGGCTTGTCTATTAATAAAAAGAAATTTATTTTTCTTAAAATTATTAAGATTTAGCTTTTGCTTAGCTATTATAGCTCAGTTAATTATAATCTATTCATACAAATTTTATTTTCCCCATGATATGTTTGAGGAGATAAAATTACTGGTCATTTATGCCGTAAACTTAATATATTTTTCTCGCTCAAAAAGAGTAAAGCATGTCTTTATTAGTAAAGACTGGAGCGAAAATAAGGCAAGTAAATTATTTGGTTTGGTTAAGACCTAATTAGCAGTTAAAGATAATCCTGAATATTATTGTTTACTTATTTTCCGCATTGTGCTCTATGCAATAATAAATGATCTGCTAAGGTTATTGCTAACATAGCTTCGCCTACTGGAACTGCCCTTATACCAACACAAGGATCATGTCTTCCCTTGGTAATAATAGTATCTGGTTTTAGTTGTGTATTTATTGTTTTGCGTTCAATTAGAATGGAGCTTGTTGGTTTTACAGCAAATCGTACATTAATAGTTTGTCCTGTGGATATGCCTCCTAAGATACCGCCTGCATGATTAGATAAAAATTTTACTTCACCATTGTTATCTATAGTCATTTCATCACTATTTTCTTCACCTGTTAGGGTTGCAACTTCCATGCCATCACCAATTTCTACAGCTTTTACAGCGTTAATTCCCATCATTGCAGATGCTATATCTGCATCAAGTTTACCATAAATTGGTGCGCCTAGTCCTGCGACGACCCCATCTGCATGCAATTCTATTACAGCTCCTATAGAAGAGCCATTTTTGCGAATAGTTTTTAAATAATCTTCCCATAAAGGTACGATTTCTTTGTCTGGACAAAAGAAGGGATTGTTGGCAACTTCATTCCAGTCCCAATTGGCTCTATTAATTTTTAAAGAACCCATCTGTACCATGCAGCCACGAATTGTAACATTGTTGCCAAGAATTTTTCGTGCAATAACGCCAGCAGCAACTCGCATAGCAGTTTCTCTAGCACTGGATCTTCCACCACCACGATGATCACGAATTCCATATTTTTGCATGTAAGTATAATCGGCGTGTCCTGGACGAAACTTGTTTCTTATATCATCATAGTCTTTAGAACGTGTATCCTCATTGAATATAACCATGCTTATAGGCGTTCCTGTGGTTAATCCCTCAAATACGCCTGATAATATTTTTATTTGATCACTTTCTTTGCGTTGTGTTGTAAAAACAGAAGAACCTGGTTTTCTTTTATCAAGATAAGATTGAATTTCTTCTTCAGATAAAGGAATTTTTGGAGGGACTCCATCAACTACACAGCCAATTGCTTGACCGTGGCTTTCGCCCCAAGTAGTAAATTTAAATACACGTCCGAAACTATTACTGCTCATTTGCTTGTTCTGAAGATAAAATGTTAGAAGGATTATGAATAGGCTCTATAGATATACGATATCCTAGACCTTTTAGTATAGTAGCTAAAGATCTAAACTTAGGATTGCCATTACTAGAAAAAGTACGATAAAGATTTTGACGATTTATTCCAACTTTTTTAGATAAAGAAGACATGCCACCTTGCATTTTAGTTAGCTGTTTTAGTAAAGACAAGAAATCATCAGAGTTATTGTCATTTGCAAGTCTTGCTAATGCTTCTTTTAAATGATGATCAGCAGAATTAGAGTCCTTTAAAGAGGAGTCTTGTCTTAGAATAGTATTCATAAATAATTTTCTCTTTTTTAATTTTAATAAAATTTACCTAACAAAATTAATAATTAAAATTTAGACAGTAGCTATGTCGGGAGCGTCAACTGCTTTCATGCCTACCACATGATAACCAGAATCAACATGAATAACTTCACCAGTTGTTCCGCTAGATAGATCACTTAGCAAATAAACCCCAGCTCCACCAAGATCTGCTAAAGTAGTATTACGTTTTAGAGGGGAATTATATTCATTCCATTTTAAAATATATCTAAAGTCCCCAATGCCTGAAGCAGCTAAAGTTTTAACAGGACCCGCAGAAATGGCATTAACTCTAATATTTTTATTACCAAGATCAACCGCTAAATATTTTACGCTAGCTTCTAAAGCAGCTTTAGCAACGCCCATTACATTATAATTAGGCATAACCCTTTCGCCGCCAGCATAAGTTAATGTAATAAGGCTACCTCCATTATTCATTAAAGCTGCAGCTCTTCGTGCTATTGAAGTAAAAGAGTAGCATGATATATTCATAGTCATTAGAAAGTTATCTAGAGTTGTATCGTAATATTTTCCATCCAATTGATTTTTATCAGAATAAGCTATGGCATGAACAATAAAATCAATGCTGCCCCATTTGTCTTTGATAGAAGCAAATACTTCATCTAAAGTTTTTTCATCTGTAACATCGCAATGAATAATAAAGTCAGAACCTAATGATTGAGCAAGAGGTTCTACACGTTTTTTTAATGCATCGCCTTGATAGGTAAATGCAAGTTCTGCACCTTGTGCGTGAGCATATTGAGATATTCCCCATGCGAGAGACTTTGCATTTGCAAGGCCCATTATTAGACCGCGTTTTCCTTTTAATAAATTACCTTGGGGTATAACTGCTTCTATTTCAGTTTCTACTTGAGAATTCATAATAAAGTCCTATCAATAAATCATATATAGTATAATAAGAAAGGCAAAAATAGACATAAAAGAGACACACGTCAACTTTAGAATTATCTGAATTTGCAGCAATAATATACTCTTGAGTAAGTCTATATTATCTTTAAAAGCAATATAAGCATATAAATTAAATTTATACAAAAAACAAGAGTATCGATTTTCTATTAGTTATTACTTGCTATCCAGACACCATCTTTGCTACGACAGGCAGTTTGATTCTCTTCAAAATTATTGTTTTTTATCGAAATTATTTGTTTGTAATTTCTACAATAAGTACCGTCACTTTTTTGGAAGGTTCGTATTGGAATTATCGAGCCAGTATTGCCAGTTATATTATTGCTCCAAGTTTGCGCTGCGCCATTTTTATTATTTTCTAAGCTAGCTTGTATAACATTATAATAAGTTTTTTTATCACTAGGACCTAAATTTTGTTCAATTGCTGTAGAAGTTATTTTAGAACTAGTTGCAGTTGCTATAATAGGTTTTGCTTCCATTGAGGGGAGAGAAGTTGGAGTAAAGGAAGCTTGTATCTGATTGTTATCTTTTGCTCCAATTGGTAGTGAGCTAGGTAAAGAATCTGGGATATTTTGTGCTCTATTGCCATTTTCTTGTTCAAAATCAGGCATTTGCATTAATTTTACCTCAGAATTTTGTGGTAAAGTAGTTTCCTTTACACTGAGTTGTTCTATTTGTGAATGGGGAGGTTGGTTTTTAAAGCTATCATTATAGCTAAATAAGTTACCACTATGTGAACAATTAGTGATAAGAGGTAAACCGCAGCAAGTAATTGTTGAAATAACAATTTTACGAAAATACTTTTTCATTCTATAATCCGTCCATATTTGACTTTTTATTTTATGAGAATAAAATTACACTAAAAGTTAATCTCTATCAATCCTATAATTGAGGGCAGGGTTATTGAATAAAAAACATTTATTGCTACGTGTTGCATCTTATCTATCTGTATCGATTGGTTTAGTAATTACGATTATGAAGATATATGCCTCTATAGTTACAGATTCTTTGAGTATTTTATCTTCAACGATAGATTCTGTTTTTGACGTGGTAGCATCTTTTCTGAATTTATATGCTTTGCGTTACGCATTAAAACCTGCTGATGAAGATCATAGATTTGGTCACGGTAAGGCTGAGGATTTATCTTCGTTAGTGCAAAGTATTTTTATTGCTGCAACACCTATTTTTATATTAGTTGAGGCGGTTAAGCATTTTATTCATCCTGTACCAATATTTGAACCTTTTATAGGTATGGTTGTAATTGTAATTTCAAGTATATTAGCCTTAATTTTAATATTATTTCAATATTATGTCATAAAAGAAACTAGATCAATTATAACTGAGTCTGATCATCTTCACTATAAGGCGGACTTATTAGTTAATTTATCAGTTATATTGGTTATGTTTTTATCAATTAAATACTCATCTTATGCAAGAATTTTGGACTTGATTATTGCAGTAGGAATTTCTCTCTATATTTTGGAACGTTCGTTTTTCTTATGCAGAAAAGCTATCGATAATTTAATGGACAAAGAATTTCTAAATGATGAGCGTAACAAAGTAATAGATATAGCTTTAGAAAATAAAAATGTTTTAGGTTTGCATGATTTAAGAACAAGACGTTCTGGTATGCAGACTTTTATACAGTTACATATTGAATTAGATGAATCTATTACGGTAAAACAAGCCCATAAAATAGCAGAGAATGTAGAAAATTCTATATTGGAGCATTTTCCAGATTCAGAAATAATTATACACCAAGACATCTATGACCACAGGCAAATGCCACTTCAGCTAGGACAAGTTTTATCTATTAAAAGTCAGAAAAATACTAATTGATTTCCATTGCCTTATTTGTCAAGAGTAAGGAGCATCGATCTAACAAACTATCTGGTAGCATTTTTATACTATTAGAACCACTTATATAAAAAGTAGGAATATCGTTTTGACTAAAATTTCTAGCTTTTTTATTGCCTCCATCATTACCTTCGGGAATAAAAGAGCGTTTTCTTTCTTTTGAATTAGATAATCTATCGCACATATTTTCTAAATATGATGATAATGTATTAAGAAGTTTTTGTTCTGTTTTTCCCCAAGAGTCATAGTCATTTTTATTGCCAACCTTATCGAGATTAACTTCATATATATCATCGAGATCACTGCCATAGATATCACGTTCATCCCCATCAATACCCACTTGAGATTTTTTTTCAACTTGATCATAAAGAGATCTGCGTATAAAGCCTATAGGATCATTAAATAAATGACGATAATATAATCTTGAGATTCTTACTTGATCCTCTTGACTTTTGTTGGTGTGAAGGCTTTTTATATAGGCTTCTGCAGCTTCCTGATCTTCTTCAATAGGGTGTTTTTTAGTTTTGATCATTAGAGGGGTAAGTTTAGTTAAATCCTTTAATTTAAGTATAGTTGCGTAAATACTTTCTTCTATATTTATATCACTTGTTATCTCTGGCACGTTATCTCTAAATGGTTGTTTTTGAATGGCAAGAAATCCTATCCATAACATAAATTTTATTGCTAAATCATCATATCTAGCTTCACTAGGATCTTTATTGATATGAACAGAAAAATATTCTTTTAAAATTTTTGTGTTAGAAAGTAAATATTGTGTATGTTCGGGGTTATTAAGATATTGTTTAAATTCTTCATCGCTTAAATCTGATATATCAAATTGTCGATCAAAAGGAGACAGTTTAGGTGGTAGTGGTTTTGCTCCAGCATAAAGTTGATAATTGTATTTTTTATAATTGCCAACGTTATCTTCTGTCAAGGGTAATTGATACGGTAAATTGTATTCAGGTGCTTTTTTAGGATTAGTAGTAGGTTTTGGTAATTCTCCAGCAGCTTTAGCTTGTTGTGCGTGTAGAGGTGTTGGTGGTTTTGGTAATGCTCCAGCAGCTTTAGCTTGTTGTGCGTGTAGAGGTGTTGGTTGTGGCGGTAATGCTCCAGCAGCTTTAGCTTGTGGTGCGTGTGGAGGTGTTGGTTGTGGCG
>CAZTUN010000025.1:14770-16479 GCA_964616845.1 uncultured Rickettsiales bacterium
GGTAATGCTCCAGCAGCTTTAGCTTGTGGTGCGTGTGGAGGTGTTGGTTGTGGCGGTAATGCTCCAGCAGGATTAGCTTGTGGTGCGTGTGGAGGTGTTGGTTGTGATACCTTGTTTTCCAAAATTTTAAAAAGTGAACCTAAATTAGCAATCGTATAACCAGATAAATTTCGACCTGTTACGGTAGAATTGTTTTGCTTAGGATCTTTATTCTTAGCCATAACCCATATTCCATTATATATAATAAAAGTAAAACTATTAATAATGGATATTTATTAAATTAGCAAACTATATATTAAAATATTAACTATTCCCACTCAATAGTTCCTGGTGGTTTAGAAGTAACGTCATAGACTATGCGATTAATACCTTTAACATTATTTATAATTCTAGTTGCGGTATTGCGTAAAAATTCATGAGAAAAATCAAAGTAATCTGCGGTCATGCCGTCAGTAGAAGTAACAGCTCTTAAGGCGCAAACATATTCATAAGTTCTGCTATCACCCATAACTCCAACTGTTTTTACAGGTAGTAATACAGCAAATGCTTGCCAGATTTTTTCGTATAAATTATTTTTTCTTATTTCATCAAGATATATAGCGTCCGCTTCTTGCAATATTTTAATTTTTTTACGAGTTATCTTTCCTGGAATTCTAATAGCAAGACCAGGTCCTGGAAAGGGGTGACGTTTGATTAAGTCTTCATGCATGCCAAGTTCACGACCAAGTTGCCTTACTTCGTCTTTAAATAATTCACGGACTGGTTCAACTAGCTTCATACCCATTTTTTCTGGAAGACCACCTACATTATGATGAGATTTAATAGTAACTGCTGCATCACCGTGTACAGAAACAGATTCTATAACATCTGGATAAAGTGTGCCTTGGGCTAAGAAATCAGCTCCACCAATTTTATTGGCTTCTTCTTGGAAAACATCGATAAAGGTTTTGCCAATAATCTTACGCTTTCTTTCTGGATTAGTTTCACCTTTAAGCAAACTTAAGAAACGTTCAGATGCATCTACCATATGTACAGGAATATGAAATTTATTAGCAAATCGCTCTAGTACATTTTTTGCTTCATTTTTACGAAGTAGACCAGTATCAACGAATATGCACTTTAATTGATTGCCAATTGCTTTGTGTAATAATGCAGCGACAACTGAAGAATCTACACCACCGCTTATAGCACAAAGAACTTTCTTATCACCAACTTGCTGCTTTATTTTTGCAATTGCTTCATTCATAAAATTATCCATGCTCCAGTCGGCAGAAAAATTAGCAATCTTGAAAAGAAAATTTTCAAGCATTATTTTTCCTTCAAGAGTATGGGTGACTTCAGGATGGAATTGAACCCCATATATTTTTTTTTCTTCATTGCTAATAACAGCAAAAGGAGCACCTTCGGAATGGGCGACAACCTTAAATCCATCAGGTAATTTGCTAACACTATCACCATGACTCATCCATACTTGAGAGCTATTGTTATTTAGAGCAACTCCTTCAAGTAATAAGCAGTCATATATTTTTTCAATAAAAGCACGACCATATTCACGAATATTGGCAGGTTCTACTTTGCCATTTAGTAAATGGCATATAAGCTGCTGACCATAGCAAATACCAAGTATAGGAATATTTAAATTGAATATATCAAGACCAATTATAGGACTATTTTCTGAAGTTACTGATGAAGGGCCGCCAGATAAAATA
>CAZTUN010000026.1:0-490 GCA_964616845.1 uncultured Rickettsiales bacterium
GATTAAGCCCCTTTGGACAAGTATTAGTACAATTCATTATAGTATGACATCTGTATAACTTAAATGGATCTTCCAAAGCATCAAGACGCTCACCTGTATATTCATCTCTACTATCTATTATCCAACGATAAGCTTGTAATAATACTGCAGGTCCTAAATAACGATCACTATTCCACCAATAACTAGGACAAGACGTAGAACAACAAGCACATAATATACATTCGTAAAGACCGTCTAACTTTTCACGATCTTCAGGAGACTGTAATCTTTCTGAATTTGAAGGCGCAGCAGTATCTGTCTTTAACCAAGGTTCAATTGACGCATACTGAGCATAAAAATTAGTTAGATCTGGAACTAAATCTTTTATAACTGGCATATGTGGCAAAGGATAAATATTTACATCCTTTTTTATATCTTTAATATCTTTTGTACATGCTAAAGTATTGGTTCCATCTATAGTCATAGCACATGTACCGCAGATACCCTCACG
>CAZTUN010000026.1:500-14585 GCA_964616845.1 uncultured Rickettsiales bacterium
CTCACGACAAGAACGACGGAAAGTTAAAGTACTATCTTGCTCATCTTTTACTTTTATCAACGCATCTAGAACCATAGGTCCACATTTATCCAAATCAACCTCATAACTATCAATCCGAGGATTTTCAGGATTACCATCAGAACCAATTTTTTCAGGATCGTAACGATATATGTTTAATTTCTTAACACGACTAGCTTTATAAGATAACTTATGTTGCTTGCCTTTTTTAACTTTTGAATTTTTAGGTAATGATAACTCAACCATATTAACCTCTATCCTAGTAAACACGTTTTTTTAAAGGAACTGTCTGTACTTCATTGCTAAGTGTAGTCATTGTAACCGGTCTATAATCTATAGAAACTTTACCATTGTTATCAACCCAAGCCAGACTATGCTTATGCCATGTTTTATCATCACGATCTGGGTAATCTTCCCTAGCATGAGCTCCACGGCTTTCTTTACGATTGTGAGCGCATTCCATCGTAACTAATGCTTGTGAACGTAAATTATCAAGCTCTAAAGCTTCTACTAAATCGCTATTCCAAACCAAGCCACGATCCTCTATTTTTAAATCTTTATATGAGTCGTACACTTGATGAATTTTATCAACTCCATCTTTTAGATGCTCTTCTATTCTAAATACAGCGGCATGGTCTTGCATAACTTTTTGCATATTAGCTCTGATCGAAGACGTAACAGATCCACCATTGCTATTTCTAATTTTATCCAACCTTGCTAAAGCTTTATCTGTGCAATTATCTGATAAAACCTTATGCGGAGAATTAGGCACAATAATTTCTTTAGCACGATGAGCTGCGGCACGACCAAATACCACCAAATCAAGTAGAGAATTAGAACCCAAACGATTAGCTCCATGCACCGACACACAAGCTGCTTCACCTATTGCCATTAATCCTGGAACTACGTCATAACTCTTACCATTTTTTGTTATAACTTCAGTTTTATAATTAGTAGGTATGCCACCCATATTATAATGAACTGTAGGTATAACAGGAATTGGCTGCTTTGTAACATCAACTCCAGCAAAAACTCTTGCGCTTTCTGCAATACCAGGCAGCCTTGAATGTATTACCGCTGGATCTAGATGATCTAGATGCAAGTAAATATGATCTTTTTTCTCACCTACTCCACGCCCTTCTTTTATCTCAATAGTCATGGCCCTACTTACTACGTCACGAGATGCCAGATCTTTTGCTTGAGGAGCATAGCGTTCCATAAATCTCTCGCCTTCAGAATTTACAAGATAGCCACCTTCACCACGAACACCTTCTGTAATTAAGCAACCAGAACCATAAATACCAGTAGGATGGAATTGAACAAATTCCATATCTTGCAAAGGCAGCCCAGCTCTAAGCACCATCGCATTACCATCTCCCGTGCAAGTATGAGCAGAGGTGCACGAAAAATAAGCCCTACCATAACCACCAGTTGCTAAAACAACACAATGGGCTCTAAATTTATGAATTACTCCGTCGGCAAGGTTAATAGCTATAACGCCACGGCAAGCACCTTCTTCATCCATAATTAAATCAAGTGCAAAATATTCAATAAAAAAATTTGCCTTATTTTTAAGAGCCTGAGTATATAATGTGTGAAGTATGGCATGCCCCGTACGATCCGCTGCAGCACAAGTACGCTGAGCCGCCTTTCCTTCGCCATAATGAGTTGTCATACCGCCGAAAGGACGCTGATAAATTTTGCCTTTAGCCGTACGAGAAAAAGGAACGCCATAATGCTCTAATTCTAAAATAGCTGCAGGCGCTTCCTTACACATATATTCAATAGCATCTTGATCACCAAGCCAATCCGACCCTTTAACAGTATCGTACATATGCCAGCGCCAGTCATCTTCACCCATATTACCAAGAGCTGCACTAATACCACCTTGAGCTGCCACCGTATGACTACGAGTAGGAAAAACTTTTGAAATACAGGCGGTTGACAATCCTTCTAATGCCATACCAAAAGTTGCACGTAATCCAGCGCCACCAGCACCAACCACAACCACATCATATTTATGTTCAATAATCTTATATGCCATAATAAATACTTCCTATAATTCTAAATCCTTAAGAATAAATCTTAAGAGCTTTATAAAATAATTTAATCTTCTGTAAGCCTTTAGCTACCAAGGTGAATTTTTAAAATAGCTAAAATGCCAGCCAGAGCAGAAACTACACTAATGAAATTTACTAAAATTAATAATAGTTTTTTGCCACATTTACAGTGAACATAATCTTCAATAACTACCCTAATCCCTAGTGAGCCATGATATATGCCTACAGTTATTAATAATAAAACAGAAATAGTATAGTATGGAGAATGAAACAAACTGATAAAATTAACTTTTTCGTCACTAGTTAAGGCAACTTTTAAAGTTGCTTTAACGAATAAAAATACCAAAGGAATTAGTGCTATTGCTGTTATGCGCTGCGCTATCCAATGACCTACTCCATCTTTTGCGGAACCTAAACCCTTAGCTTTGGCAAGAGGTGTCTTTATACTCATAAGTTTAAACTCCTATTACTGTAAAATAACCCAAGGCAGCAAGCCAAGTCATTACGGTTAAAAATAAAGAAGATATTACAACTAAATAGCCTGTTATTCTAAATATTTTTAAGGAATATCCTTTTCCTGCGTCCCAAAATAGATGCCTTATACCATTACATAAATGGTAATAAAGGCAATATGACCATAATGCCAATATTACCTTACCTATCGGCGAGAATATTAAAGCATTTATACAGTGACAACCATATACATTTGCAAAAATCCACCAAGATAATAAGATAATCCCTACAAACAGAACTACTCCTGTTATACGATGACTAATTGATAAAATTGAAGAAATTTGTGGTTTATATATAGTAATATGCGGAGATAATGGACGTGTATCTAATTTTTTGCAATTATTTGCTGCCATAAACAATCTCTCTTTTTTAAAAAAAATCTAATCCTAAATTAGCTAAAATAGATCATAAATATAATTGCCAACTTTAAAGAGATTTTTGACATAAAAGTCAAGCTAAAATATAATTTTATACCGCTTTTATAGTCGTTTAGTTTATTTTCTATGATGTAGAATAAGTAGAGCCATTACCAAAACTCAGCATTTTATGGGTAATTGGCAATCTAAGCCATTTAGTAGTAATGAATAATTTAGAATTGTAGAAGGCGATGGCGGCATTTCTACTAATTGATCTAAATAAGAATATTGCATTTTTTTTTCTTGCAAAGATTTAACCAAATATGGATGAAAAATGTGACCTATTGTTACATCTAAAGAAAATCGATTATATTCATTCTCCTCTATTATTGCTTTAATAGGTTTTAAGTGTTCATACAAAAATTGTATTCGCTCATTTATTATTTCTTTTAAGTTCTTTGGATTTGTTTTTTCTTCTAACCCATCTAACATAAATGTTGTTAGCCATGATTTATTTACCTTATATTTAGCATCAGATTTATGAAATAAAACTTGCCGCTTTGTCGTTTTATAAATTTCATTATACAAGCCAACTATTTGCTTATCTTCAAAAACGGAAGTTAAATTTATTGTCTTCTTGTTGGCTTCTGTTAATAATTTTTCTATTGCTTCTTTTTTAGGCATTTTATTTTATTAATTTTATAATAATTAAAATAATATTTATACTTGTCCTATAAATCCTTCTGCTAAATGAAGACCCTCTATAGTTCCTATGTGCAACCAACTACTATCATAAACTACTCCATAAATTCTTGGATAAGTATTATTTTCCTTTTTATAGGAGTCGTAAATAGTTCGCAAAGAAAATGGCTCTTCTTTATATTTCTTAAAAATACTAGGCTTTATAATTTGAATCCCTCCATAAACATAATTATTAGAAGTTTTATTCCTAAATATAGAACCATCTGTTTTTATATTAAAATCACCATTTCCTTCGTATCCTATAGCTTTTTCTATGGGAATTAGCAACATTAATATATCCATAATTTTACTATCCCAAGCCGATCTTAGCTTTGATATTGCACTACTATTTTCATCAAGCCAAATAATATCTCCGTTAATAGTAAAAAAAGGATCCGTCCCAATTAAAGGCAAAGCCTTAACTATTCCTCCAGCCGTTTCTAATATTTTTTCTTCCCTAGAGATTATTATTTGCATACCATGATGAGGACAATTATTTAGATAAGTCTCTACTTGATTTGCTAAATGATGAGTATTGGCTATAATTTTAGCTATACGATGTTTTGATAAATTATCTATGGCATATTGTATTATGGGCTTACCTAAAATTCTTACTAAAGGCTTAGCTGTATGAGCAGTCATAGGCAGCATACGCTTACCAAAACCAGCAGCGAAAATAAAGGCCGTATTTATTTCAGGCTCTTTATTACTACGAAACAATTTTAAAATAAGATTTATCACGAAACTTCCTATCCATTACCAGTTTAAACCAATTATCTAATGCTTTTAGATCAGAATGCGATAAATCATTATCAAGATGCCTCCAGACCCTTGGCAAATAATCTAAATATCTTGGCTTAGAATCTCTTACCGTAAGTCTAGCAAAAATTCCAATAATTTTACAATTTCTTTGCGCTGCTATTACAGAATATAAAAAATTAAATTGATCCAAGTTTTTTATATTATTTGCCTCTATATAATAGTTAATTAATTTCTTAGTATTATTAGGACTTATATCACGACGTGCATCTTCAATAAGTGAAATAAGATCGTATATTGGCGAACCAATTACTCCGTCTTGAAAATCAATTAACCCTACTCTATCACTTAATTCTCTTTCCTTAAGCCAAATAAGATTATCTGCATGATAGTCACGCAATACAACTACTTTTTCTTCCTCTTTCATTAGCTTATCAAGCAATTTTGACCATATATCATTATATTGAGCAACCAAACTATCTGTAAGTTCTACTCCAGCGACATTAGGCAGATACCAATCTGTTAGTAATTGTACCTCCTTAAGTAATAAGTTTTTATCATATAGGGGCAAGTCTATTATTGGAGTATTTCGTAATTTTACTAATACGTTAATAGCTTCTTGATACAAAGAAAACTCTAATTCTTCTGAAAAATTATTTTTTAACAAAGAAGTATATAAATTATCTCCTAAATCTTCTAAAATTAAAAAACCATTTTCTATATCTTGTGCATATATCTTGGGCGCACTAAAACCATTCTTTGTTAGATAATTTGCAACTTTTATGAATGGTCTTATATCTTCCTTTGGCACAGGAGCGTCCATTAAAATTAGGCTTTCCTGATTTAAAAATAATCTTTCATATTTACGAAAAGAAGCATCTGACTTTAATTTTTCTCTTACCGCTTTAGTTAAATTGTTATTTAGTAAAAATTTTGTTATTTGCTGCTCACGTTGATTCATTTGCTATTATATTTCACTCCACTTACCTTCACCTGTTAAACTTACTTTTCTACTATCATTATCTATAAATGACCAAACCATATCTAATCTTTTTTTAGGCAATATATCAAATACCAATTGAGGCCATTCAATAATTGTTACTCCATTATCAAGAGCATCATAAAATCCAATTTCTAATAGTTCTTTTTTATCATCGATTCTATACAAATCAAAATGCCATAAAGTATAATCTGTAAATTCATAAGGCTGAACAATTGTAAAAGTAGGACTTAAAACCTCAATTTCTTTGTTTGATATTCTACCAATTAAAGCACGAGTAAATGCGGTTTTACCAACGCCTAAATCACCAGATAGGGTAATAACATCATATTTACTTACATAGTTGGCAATTCTAGATGCCAAATTATCAGTATCTTTTAAATCCTTTAATATAAATTCTTTATTCATAATACTTCCTAAACATTACAAGGAATTATACATTTTACTAAAGTTCCTTGATCAACAGCAGATTCAAGTATTACACTACCACCATGCAACTCTATAATATTTTTAACTACAGCAAGACCTAGTCCAGTTCCAGACTTACCAGACATTTGAGCAACTGACGAAGTATAAAATTTATCAAATACTTTATTTTGCTCTAACTTAGCTATGCCACTGCCATTATCCTGAACCCATACAATATAATTTTTACCCATCTTATTAAATCCAACTATTATTTTTCCTCCATAAGGCGTAAATTTTATTGCATTGCTAAGAATGTTAAAAATAACCTGTTTTATCTTTCTTTCATCTGCAACTATTATACTATTATTATCAGAAAATTTTAACTCAATAGTAACATTTTGTTGATTAATCCTTTCTTTTAAAATCTCTATAACTCCAGTTATCAAATTACATAAATTAAATTTACTTGGATCTAATGTCATATATCCTGCTTCAATCGTTGCAAGATCAAGAACATCATTAATCAATGAATTAAGCTGCACTGACGAATCATATATATTATTTATATATTCTTTTTGTCTATCGCTTAATTCACCAACTAAATTTTGCTTTAATAATTCTGTAAAACCCATTATTGATGTTAAAGGAGTTCTAAACTCATATGATACGTTAGCAAGAAATTCTGTCTTTAATTTATCCGCCTCTTCCAGTGCATCATTACGTTCTCGTAAACTTCTTTCCAATAAAACAGAATCTGTTACATCAACATAAGATATTAAAGTATCTCCATCTGGCAATGGGATAGAAATACGATTAATGACTTTACCATCTGTTCTCTCTAAATAGCGTATTACTGGAGATCTTGAAGCTAAATCAGATATAATATTTTCTTTAAATTTATTCCAATCATTACCATAAGAATACAAACTTTTTGATATTTCTAATAACTCAGATAAATGAACTCCTTGTACTAGATAAGGAATCTCATCTGGCCAAAGCGCAGCATATTTAGGATTGTATAATTTTAATAATCCATTGCCTCCATATACTGTCACTCCCTCATTAACGTGATCTAAGGTTACTTTTTGTACAGCAATCAATGTATTATAAGAACGCTCCATTTCCAACCTATTAGTTACATCTTCATATGCAAATAATAGTCCTCCTAAAGCATGAGGAATTACTATAACTCTTAAAGTTTTGCCACTTGGTAAATAGAAAAATTCTTCATGTGGCTCCAATAGATCATTAAATAATTTTAGCTGTTCTTCTCGAAAGCTTCTAAAATCAGCTTGTTCTGGCAATAGTCTTTTTTCTCTTAAATATTCTAATACCTCATTATAGTTTGGATTAGAGCTTAACCATTGCTCCTCAAATTCTCCCATTCTTACAAAGGCATTATTGTAAAACTTCAGTTTGGTATCTCTACCATAAATCGCCATAGCACTTGAAGAGCTCTCTAATAGATCTGCGTGCGCCGATATATGACGATTTAACTCGTGAGTTAAATTTTCGCTATCTGTAATATCGTATCCAATGCCTAAAATACTATTATTTTCCTCTAGGGGCTTTTCTAAAATATCGTATAATCTACGATCTCCGTCTATTATCAAATGACGTTTCGTAGAAAAATTACGTCCTTTTTTATAGCTATCTAAACCTGCCTCCTTCATGCCTTTATATAACTCAGATATTGTCGAGACTTCACCTATCTTATTATTTTTATCTCCAACAATTTTAGCATAAGCTAAATTATTATAACTAATCTCAAAATTTTCTCTGTTTCTTTGCCATATTGGAAATGGCAAGGCATTTATTATAGACAAATAAGTTTTTAATTGATTTTTTATGTGATGATTTTCTTTGATAGTATGTTTTAATCTATGAGCATAATCTGTAGTGTCTAAAAGCCAGATCACAATCCCTGTCACTTTACCCAAGCTATTATCTATTCTATGACCTATACAATGCACATAGCGAGTCTGACCTGCAACCTTTACTTTGGCATTTAGCATAAATCGATCTTGCTGAGCTTTTTTTAAACTATCGACTGCAAGCTTGATCGCCTGACGATCTGAAAAAAACAACTTAAGTAATTGTTCAAAAGTTACCACTTCTGGAGAAAGCTTTAACATTTTTACTAAATTGTCAGAAAAATATTCTTTATCTTCAATATTATCAAAAAAATAATATCCTCCTAACGAAGCAGATAGTACCAAATCTTTAAGATTATTATCTTCCTGCAAAGAAAGGCGCAACCTTCTTTCATTACGCCATTCTAAAAACAAAATGACTGATATTACGGCTAATAAAAATATAGCTAATAAGTTTAGCATAGCACCCATAAATTATGACTTAATTTATATAACTAAATTAGTTTAATATTTATAACTATCTGGCTTATAAGGTCCTTCTATTTCAACGCTAATATATTCAGCTTGCTCTTTACTTAAAGTTGTAAGGTTAATTCCCAATTTCTTTAAATGTAACCTTGCTACTTTTTCATCTAACTTCTTTGGTAAAGTATAAACCTTATTTTCGTAAGCCTTGTTATTTGTAAATAATTCTATTTGTGCCATTACTTGATTAGTAAATGATGTGCTCATCACAAAAGAAGGATGTCCTGTAGCACAACCTAAATTAACCAATCTACCCTTTGCTAAAAGTATTATTCTTTTTTTATCAGGAAATTCTATTTCATCAACTTGTGGCTTTATCTCGCTCCATTTTAAGTTAGCAAGTCCAGCAACATCGATTTCATTATCAAAATGACCTATATTACAAACTATAGCACGATCTTTCATATTTCTCATATGCTCTATAGTTATAACTTTTATATTTCCAGTAGCCGTTACAAATATATCACCATGCTTTGCTGCTTCTTCCATAGTAACAACTTGATAACCTTCCATAGACGCTTGCAAAGCACATATTGGATCTATTTCTGTAATTAATACTCTTGCGCCCTGCTCTCTTAATGCCGATGCACAACCTTTGCCGACATCACCATAACCAGCAACAACCGCAACTTTACCTGCAACCATAATATCTGTTGCTCTTTTTATGCCGTCTAGCAAAGATTCCCTGCACCCATATAAATTATCGAATTTCGACTTAGTAACCGAATCATTTACGTTTATAGCTGGAATTTTTAATTCTCCATTCCTTGCCATCTCATATAATCTTCTAACTCCCGTGGTAGTTTCTTCGGATACGCCTAATATGTTTTTTAATAAATGAGGGTATTTCTGATGAATTATAGAGGTTAAATCTCCTCCATCATCAAGAAGTATATTTGGTGTCCAACCATCAGGACCTTGTAAGGTTTGCTCTATACACCAATTATATTCTTCTTCAGTTTCATTTTTCCAAGCAAAAACAGGAATAGATTTTGCGGCAATTGCCGCAGCAGCATGATCTTGAGTTGAGAATATATTACAAGAACTCCACCTAATAGTTGCACCTAAATCAACTAAAGTTTCTATTAGTACCGCTGTCTGTATAGTCATATGCAAACAACCTGTAATGCGTGCGCCTTTTAAAGGTTTTTTGTTAGAAAATTCTTCTCTTAATGCCATTAACCCTGGCATTTCTGATTCCGCTAGAGAAATTTCTTTACGTCCCCACTCTGCCAATTTTATATCCGCAACTTTATAATCATTATATATCATAATCTCTTTTTCTTTTAAATTACTCATAAAAATTCCCAGTAGATACGCTTTTATTTTATAATTATTTTACCAATTAAATAGACACTAAACCACCAAAAATTGGCAACCATTAACCCTATCCTTGCATTTGTCAAGGAAATCATGTTATTTTGTAGCGTACCATACTATGAAAGTATAGTACTATTTCTAACTGAAAATTAAAAAATATTATAGCAATTAGTTAAATTATGAAAAAAGAAACTACCGTTACTCGTACTGGCAATATAGTAAAAAATAATGAGGGTTGTGTTAATACCCCAGTATATCGTTCTTCAACTATATTATTTCCTACCTTAGATGATTACAAAAGAGCTGAAAGTGGCAAGGCTTTTTATGCCTCTAGTCAAGACATACGAGCAAAAGACTTTGCCTATAGCACTTCAGGCACTCCAACTACTCATGCTCTACAACGCGCTATTGCAGAAATAGAAAATACAGAATTTGCTCTAATTTCACCTTCTGGGCTTGCTGCTATAACACATACTATGCTTAGCTTTTTAAAACCAAGTGATCATATTTTAGTAACCGATTCTGTTTACGGTCCTGCTCGAAGGTTTTGCAATAAAGTATTACGCTCATTAAACGTAGAAGTAACTTTTTATGACCCTTTAATAGGCTCTAATATAAAAGATTTATTTAAAGAAAATACCAAAATGGTTTTCGTCGAATCACCTGGTTCGCTAACTTTTGACATACAAGATATTCCAGCTATCGCAAAAGAAGCTCACAAAAAAGGTATAGTAGTTGCTGCAGATAATTCTTGGGCAACTCCCCTAAATTGTAAACCTAAAGAATTAGGTGCTGACATTATAATTGAGGCAGCAACCAAATATATAGGCGGACATTCTGATATATTACTTGGCACAGTTGCAGCAGATAAAAAATATTTTGATCCTATTTATGATACTCACCATTATTTTGGTTCTGCAACGAGTCCCGATGATTGTTATTTAGCTTTAAGAGGCTTAAGAACTATTTCTCCACGATTAAAATCGCATCAACAAAACGCTCAAGCTGTTATTGATTTCTTAAAAACTCGACCAGAAATAGAAGTTATATTAAACCCTACCATAGAAACACACCCAAATCATAATATTTTTAGGCGTGACTTTAATGGCTCTAACGGTCTAATTTCTATTATTTTAAAAGATCACTATGATTATGATAATTTATGCAATATGGTTAATAATTATCAAATATTCAAAATTGGAGCTTCTTGGGGAGGTTTTGAAAGCCTTGTGCTTCAGTTTGATCCTAAATCTGTTCGTACTGCAACCAAATGGAATTACAAAGGTTTATGTTTACGCTTCCATATTGGACTTGAAAATATTGATGATATTATAAAAGATCTCGAAGATGGCTTTTTGCGTTTATCAATGTAATTTTTACCAATTTAATATCTAGGTATTTTAATAATGAACAATGACTTACAAACCATCTTTAATAATTTGCATTTTGATAGTAATGGTCTAATTCCTATAATTACCCAAGACTCAACCTCTAAAGAGGTTTTAATGCTAGCATGGATGAATAAAGAAGCAATAGAACAGACCATAAAAACAAGGCAAATGGTTTATTATTCAAGATCACGCAAAAAATTATGGCAAAAAGGTGAAACTTCTGGTCAATATCAAGAACTTATTGAACTTACCGTTGATTGCGATAGCGATTGCTTGCTTGCGAAAGTCAATCAACATGGAGTAGCTTGCCATACTGGAAGAAAATCTTGCTTCTTTAAAACTATAAAAGATGGTAATTTACTTATAAATCAAGAAATTATAATATCTCCTATGAATTTATATGGTAATGAAAATAAAAACTAAATTATTCTTCAAAATTTTATTTATTGTGAGCCTTTTTTGTAGCTCTAGTTTTGCTCGAGAAGAAAATCATAATGATCTAACTATATTATCTGCATCTAGCTTTACAAATCCTTTGATAGAACTAATCCGTATATATTCTAGAGAAAGCAATACTACAATTAATACATCTTTTGATGATCCAAAGGAGCAAGAAACTAAGATAATTGATGGAGAAGATGCTGACATTTTTATTTCATCTAATCCTACCATAATCAATAATTTAAAACAAAAAGGACTTGTTGACGTATTTTCTATTACCAATCTTGCTTATAACAGACTTGCCTTAGTAAGTTCCAATCAGAGGATTATTAATAATATAAAAAAAGATGACAATCTATTAAGAAAGATTCTTTATATACAAAATAAATCTTTAATTATTATAGCCGACCCTGATGAAAGCACCTTAGGAAAATATACCAAAAAATCTTTAATGACTTTAGAAGAAAAATATCACTATCCCATTTGGAATAAAATTAAAAATCATCTAGTTCGCGCCTATGATTCTAAAGATGCTCTTTATCTAATTACACATGGCAATGGTAGCGGTATAGTATATTATACTGATGCCTATAATAATAAAGAAGTAACCATATTAAACTTATTCGACGCAATAAAATCAGAGCCTATAACATATCAGGCTGTAGTTATAGCTGGAGAAAACATGAATAAAGCTCGAGAGTTTATTAAGTTTTTAAAATCTAAAACTACAAAAAACATTTTAACTAAATACGGATTTACTCCGATAGAGAATTAAATTATGATGATAATATTATCTTTATTGCTTATTATTTTAATAGCCTTCTTATTGTTAGTATTTATTTTACGCACTAGAGTAAAAAACCATGAAAATATAGATATTTCCTCCTATAATGATAGTGAAGATGAAACTGACAAAAAATATGCTTCTAAATATAACAAACCTGATCAGCTCAAGCAAAAAGAAGATATTTTAAAGTCCCTAGAAGAATCAGAATTTCAGCAACGAGAAGATATTGGCTTTTGGACTAAAAAAATTCTTTCAGAAAGATTCTTTCTTGGTCAAGCAAAAGATACCATAAATTATTGGCAAAGTTATGTTTTAGGTCAAAATAAATATACACGCTCAAAAGAAAATTCAAAAGATCCTAGTACTGGTGGTAAAGGAAGATAAGATTAAAATGGTTACTATTTTGCATTAATCTTAGATAAACTATCTCCTATAGTTTGAGCAATCTCTTTACATCAGGTAATATTTTGTGATAGATTTTTTTATGTTTCTTTAAACATTATGATTTAACCGTAACAATTATGAAGAAATTTTCTGTTCCTTGTACTTTTGGTAATGTTCAAGCTCCTTTTACCGTATATGTTGGTAGCCCAGAGCCTCAGCATCACCCTTTACATTTTCAGGCAGAATGGCTAACAAAAACAAGAGGTGGAACGGTTAATAAAGATATTATGGATAGTATCTCAAAATTATATGAACTTTCTAAGAAAAATAATATAGATTTTGAGGAACTCTGTGTATTTGCCTTTAATAATGAAGAAACTACAGATAGCGGATTGGGCGAAGCTCCAGCTCCTTTATAACTAATAATTTTTTATCTTGCTTAGTTGCAATTATTATAGACTCACGTAGAGGTTCTGGCTGTGCTACTAAAGTTAAAATATCTTAATATAAAATATAGTGCTTTTAGCCTGATTGAGTTATCAGTGATCATAAGCGTTGCCGCAGCTATAGCTGTTGGTCTTATGTCTTGGAATAATAAAAGTAGCATTACTATATCAGAACAAAATATAACCACACAAAATCGTATGCAGGAAATTGCTCTTGCTATAGAAAATTTTAGAATTCATTACGGAAGATTACCATGTCCTGCCGATCCTAAGATGCGTGAAGATGCAACTTATTTGGGTGGCAACAACCAAAATAGTTACCCAAATAGCTTTGGTAGTGAGAATCTTAACACCTCAGAAAATACAATCAACGGAATTAAAACCTTAGGAATGGATTGCCCTAATTCTGTTGGCTCTGTACCGATTTATTCTCTAGGTTTAGATATAAACCACCTAGTAGATGGTTGGAATAGAAGATTTACCTATCACGTAAGTAATATTTTGTGTGGTTCTGATTTAGGAGTTGATATAGTTGGTAATGACGCAAGCTTACAAAAAGGCTGTAGCAGTTATGATTACGAAAATAATAATGGCAATATTATTATAAAAGATCAAAATGATAATATCATAACTTCTAATGCAGCATATGTTTTAGTAAGTCATGGCGCTAATGGTTTTGGAGCTCATCTACCTAGTGGTGAAACAATGTCAAAAAGTACCAATGTACTTGAAGCAGAAAATTATAATGAAGATAATACCTATATATTTTTTCCTCATACCCTAACTAATAATTATGATGATATTGTTTTGTATCGTACCAAAGCACAAATTGAACAATTAATAACTCGCAAAGATGCCTCTTTAGTTAGTGAACAAAATTGCCAAGATAATTCAACAACTATTAGTAAAATAGATGCAAATTATATGAGTAATGTCAGTAGCAAACTCACTTCTTATCAACAAGGAAGTAATAATACTGGCGAGCAAGTAAGTTTAGGATTATTGCTAAATTTACAAGAGGCCTGCATCACTTATTATGGTAGTAGCACAACCAGTGGTATA
>CAZTUN010000026.1:14595-16015 GCA_964616845.1 uncultured Rickettsiales bacterium
AAGGAGCAAAATGTCCTGCAAGCGGAATTTATAGTACGGATACAAGAGCTTGCGAATGTCCCACTGGAGATTGGACTAATTGCTGTCCTGGAGGAGATATAAATGCGTGCATTGATTACTAATATAAAATCTTATGGATACACTTTATTAGAGCTTGCTATTTCTATAAGCATAATAGCCTTACTTACATCTGGTGCTTTAACTATAGTTGAAAAAAGATCACTATTTTCTAAACGTTATGAAACAGAAGAAAAGCTTGAAAAAGTTAATCAAGCTCTAAAGAATTTTGTGCGTGTTAATAACTATATACCATGTCCTGCCTTACCTAAACTATCAGAAACTGATCCTAATTTTGGTAAATCTGAAAATATGACTTTAGGTGGTCTTATAACAGCGCAAACAATTTATAATTCTACAACTAAAAATTGTTCCAATAATGGACTAAAGAATGGTACTGGAATGATACCTGTGCGCACCTTAAATATTGAAGACGATCTTGCTTATGATGCTTGGGGAAGAAAATTTACTTTCAGAACATCTGATATGTCAGGATCAATACAAGATTTTACTGATAGTTCTTTCCGTGGAGATATTAGAATAGTTGATCTTTCTGGAACACCTCGTACCAATATTGATAACCCATATCCTAATAATGACGGTGCTATATTTGTTATTATTAGTCATGGTGGAAATGGAGCTGATGTAAGCTGGCATCGCAATCAAATTTATCCTAGTGATGGTAGTCTTGATCCAAAGATAGCTATAGGAATTGAGGCAAAAAATACTATTCATGATAATAGTAAAACTTATATTCAAAATAAGCCAACCAGTAATTTTGATGACATTGTAGGTTTTGCAGTCAGAGAAAGTCTATTTCAACCAAAACTCGCCCAAGCTCCTATTAATATAGCAGATATTGTTTGTAATAATTCTAAGGCTATTCTAACTAGCGGATATAATTTTTTAAATAGAACTCTAGGTGATAGTAGCTTTGCCTCATCATTACTTAATGCCTCAGATAAAGTAGCTTTTTTATGCGATAACTCAACCCACGGCTATAAAGATATTATAAACCCTTCAAATGTTTCAGGTCTTATTGCTTGGTTTGATGCAAAAGATTTAAATAGTCTTTGGAGTAGTAATGATTGTAGCAGCTCTATTGCATTAAATAATAATTTGGTTTCTTGCTGGAAAGATAAAAGTGGCAATGATAATAATGCTATTACTGCTGCCAATGCTCCAACTTACGTACAAAGCAACCTTAATGGTTTAGGATCTTTAGTTTTTAGTGGAGGACAGTCACTTGTAATAAATAATCTCAAAAATGGTAATGGCAATACAACAAATCTTGCCGCCAAAAGTGATAATAGTTTTTCTGTATTTATTGTAGGACAAGCAAATAATTCTGGTAGTTTCTTAG
>CAZTUN010000027.1:0-3951 GCA_964616845.1 uncultured Rickettsiales bacterium
ATTTAGAGCTAAATATAGATTCTATAACTGATAAATCTAATTTTGTTGATATTAAACTGAAAAAAATCTAAACTCATTAACCTAATGTGGAAAATTTCTTTTGTTCCCTGACTTTCTCTAAGATTTAATCGTATTCCAGTATCTTTATTTTCTAGCAAACTTAATATTTCTACTGTTTGCTGACTAAGCCTAAGACTATTATCTGTTAAAACATTAAAAAAGTTTGTTTTGATATGGGATCTAAGCTTATCTAGACTTTTTTTATTAACTTTAGAGTCCTTAGCAGATTGTATAGTTGATTTGTATTGCGGTTGAATATTAAAAAGTTGCTGACATTGCGCAATAGCTAATTGTGGCACTTCTTCTGGTTGCCCTAGTTTTTCAGTTATGTGACTGTAAAATCTAAATATGTGAATATTTCTTACAGAAAGGGCTAACTGTGCAATTATAAACATACAATTGTCTATATCTTGAGCTTCTTGTGGTTTATTTGTTATCTGAGATTGATCGATACCTAATATCTCAAGTAGTTGAACTAAAGATTGATCTATACTAGGTAACTGATCTGCTTGGTTGGTTAGATAGTCGTATAATTGGTTTAGCTGCGTTAAAATATTTATTTGCTTATCAGGGTAGTTGGATATGCCTAATTCTATAGGAGATAAATAAAATTTAACTAAGCTATTTAAATCATTATTGGATAGATTTAGCTTATTTTGCTTTGGATCTGTGTTTGTTAAATAACCATTTAGGACTTCAAAATCTTCAATTAATTGCTTTTTTTCCTCTTCCTTTAATTGAGCAACACTAATATTTTTACCGAGATAATAACCAGTTCTTACTTTTATTCTTTCAATAACAATACAACCTTTAAATAATCTAAGGAAGAGATCTCTTTCGATGATATTAAAATCAGGTAAGGTTTGAATTGTACGATTGGTTCGAGCCAAGTCCATAGAAGTTTTAGGATTTGGATTAGATACAGAAGTTTTAGGATTTGGATTAGATACAGTACAATGAATATAAAAAATATTTTTATTCATATTCTTACAAATACCTGTTAGATCAATATCTGGTGGTAATTGTAAGCAGAATTTATGGCCTTCATCTTTAGGTACTACCTTCGCTGGATCAAGAATATTAGCATCGTTTATAGCTAATGCATGATGGATTTTAAAACGACCAAAATAGTTATAACTTTCAGGGGGGGAAAAAACATTAGGAGGAGGAGGTAATAAATATCTACCTAATGTAAAGGCAAGTGGTGTAAGAGTCTGAGATTGTATAGCAGTTTCTATTTTAGCTATGCACGTCTTTTCATCTAATTGTAGATTTGTTTGCTTTTCAACAAATACTAATTTAACTGAATTAATATTATCAGCAGATATTTGGGTACTAAGGATAGGGTTATTATCTTTATCGTAACATATCAGAGCACAATAAAAATCAAAGCGTTGATCATTTTGCATAGAAGCAATTATATTTTCTAATTGCTCTTTAGTATCTTGCAAAATAAGTGTCGTCGTTAGATCTTGCTGTAAAAGTTTTTTTAGTTGCAATAGCTGAGCATGGGATAAAGGCATAATAAAGTCACATATAAAGATTCGAGAATATTATTAATATATTAACAATATTCTCGTTGCAACTCAATTTTTTTTATAAATTTAACTATTATTTCTTAAGCGTTACTGGAGTTATATAGCTAAGCTATGACCGCATAGCACAACTTGTAAGAGCTTTAGCAGATGCACTATTTACTGATTCTTGTGGCTGCCAACGTATGTCACTAACTAATAATCCCAAGTAACTAGCACCTTTGTCATTTCTAGTGGTTAAGTAATTTTGAAGTTCTGTTAATTTTGTAAGATCGGTAGAAGTAAAATTTACCCCATAATTAGCATTACCATTTGGTTCAATATTTCTATATAAACTAACGCCTAGATTGCCTTTTAGACCTGTAAACTGAGGAATTGATAAAATTTCTTTTTGTAAATTATTTGCCATATTGTCAGAATTTTCTCTGACATCAAAGTCTTCTCCTAGTAATGATTTTGTAGGAACAGATATAGTTGTTGGCTGTAAATTACCAAGAGATCTTCTTTTTGCATCTCTGGTTAGAGGTAGAGGAGACATTATACCAGCTAGATCTGCAGCATTGACAAATAATGGATCTTGTTGTCCATTTGGAGTTGTAGGTTCGGCGAAGTCAGCAGAAGGTCTTTTTTGTCTTGGTTGTTTAGCTTCATCTGGGTCTATGCTGCCATATCCTTCCATGGTTGGAGCAATTGGATCGGCAGCACTAGCAATAAAGTTAAGTTTACTATAAAAAGTGTTTTTAGCTAAGTCTTCATTGATCCGATGACCATTTTTATATTCTTCAAAAATATCAAGCAACGATGTTTTAAAATTATCATATTTAGATTTATCCCAAGTTCTATTTTGTGCAAGAAATGGATGAGACCACATGAAAGTATATAAATTTATTTTAAATAAATCCTCACCAAATTTGTTTAATAATATATTTTTTAAAGGATGTTTTTGAGCGGCTGATGTTAAGAATTTTCTCTCTTGATCCCATTGGAGAACTTCTTGAGTTATTGTATGGACAAAGCATCCTATAAAATTATCAAGAGTAAATTTATCTATATTTTCATCTGTTCCTTTTAAAGATTTGGCAAGATAATCTCTTAGATTTGCGTAAGTATATTTTTCATATAGATTAGATATTTCTTTACTAGCTAAATTAGGGTCAATTCTATTAAAAGTTAAATTTGTTTCTAATGTTGTTAAGGCAGCCTTAAACGGCTTTGTATCTAAAGAATTATAAATCCCTTGTGCTTTATTATGATCATATTCGTTTTTATCTTTTGCTCTTAGCACGATGTCAATAAATGGATATAAGTTGTCATCAATAAATGTGCGGTTAATACTTTCCTGATGATGAGCTGCAGCCATGTTTTTTAATCCTTGTATAAATATTAATTTATTAGAGAAGTAGGGGGCATTATATATTAAATTATTAATAATTTCAACAAGAAGAATAAGCTAACACTTGGAAAGCTTAAGTATGGCCTATAAGTATTTCTCCATTAGAAAGTTATTTAAAATGAAATTGCGTATATTTGCGTTTTGATTTTTTGTAACTTTAAAGCCTTGTTTTATAAAAAATAATTTGGCTGTAATACTTACTTCTGCATATATGTGTTTTATATTTTTTTCTGTAGCTTCGAGATGAATCTTTTTCATTAGTGCAGAACCAATAGCTATGTTTTGATATTGATAATGGACATAAAAACAATCAATATGACCGTTTTCTTCAAATTCAGCAAAGCCAACTATTTTATCATTTATAACTGCAACAAAAGGTCTGGTTCGACTAAATTTGTTTTGCCAGAAGCCTAAATCTTCAAGTAAATAAGAAGGAGCCCAAGCATCTATTTGCTCAGACGAGTAATCAATACAGTTAATGTTATGGATGGTGTGATAAAAGATACTTGCTAGAGCAGGGGCGTCGCTTTGTTGATATTGTCTAATATGAATAATATGCAAATTCTTTTCATGTATATGCTGTTGATTCTTGCGCCATTTTTCTATTGCCGCCATGGATTTCCAGTAAGATATAATCCTACCAACTCCATTCTCATTCCTGTAGGACTCTATATCAATAAATCCTTCCTCGTTTTGCACAAGCTTGTTCATATGGCTAGCCATCTTGTCGTAGTCATCATGGGGAGAATTTAATGTTGATTTTAATATAACAGCGTACAATATTAACCTTCATTCTAGCTTTGTGTGGATCGTGAGTTGTTGGAAGTTTAAGGCTTGCTTTTAGCTGTTTTTAGTAAAACAGATTTTTTCTAACGTTACAATCCAAAATTAGGGTTAGTATAGTTTTTCAAGGGCTTAAGGTCAAGATCTACAATACGGTCCGCGAGCTTTCCAATCATGCCT
>CAZTUN010000027.1:3961-15807 GCA_964616845.1 uncultured Rickettsiales bacterium
AACTTAGGTGATGTTTTATATTTCTGGCGGTTTTTATAAGACACCAACAAAAGAATCCACCTTGTGTGGGATATTATACTAATTTCCTTTGTAAGCAATTCAAAGTAGGTGGATGTAAATACGGTTTGCTATTCATTATTTTAGACTAAAGCACTTTCAATTATGTTGATTTTGCATTGAATGAACAGTAGGATATACACTGGTGATTATTTCAATTAGCAAAATTTAAACTTATATCTAAGAGCTATTCTAATATCATGAATTATAAAAAATTTTTTCTTCTATATGACCCTTATAAAACACACCCCATTAGAAGATGTTTTGCTAGATTTATGGATTATTACATAATAGTAATAGTTTTCCTCTTGTGTGGTATGCTTTTCTTTTCAAGAGGTAAAGAGGAATTTGCTAGTTTTATATTAATTTCTTTTTTTGTGCTATTTCCAATTATTAATGGAATTTGTGTTAGCTTATTTAAAACAACTATTGGAAAATTAATACTTGGAATAAAAGTTACAAACTTAGATGGTTCTAAAATGTCTTATCGTAAGGCTATAGGTAGGGAATGTATGATATATTTTAGGCTTTTATTGTTATCATTTATACCTATTGTAGGTTTTATAATTTCACTGCTGTTCTTGCGTAATTCTTATTACCAATTAATAAATAATGGTTACACTAAATGGGATAAAGCTACTAGTGCAAGTGTAACTTGCTTAGAAAATAACAGTGAACTAATTTTTATTAGGGCTATGATTTCAATTATTGTATTTTTATGCATAACCTATTTGGTTGCAGTTATTTATTATAAGGCTATTAATTTAAAATAGGTTTCGTCTTTCTAAGCTGAATTTCCGTATGAGGAAATAAAGTATTAATTGCTTCAGGAAAACCCTTTAGTCCATCAACGCAGGCTATCAATATATCTTGAACTCCTCTATCTCTTAAATCATTTAAAACCACTAGCCAAAAATTTACTCCTTCGCTATCAGCGGTATAAAATCCAAGGACTTTTTTTATACCATCTTTATTTATGCCAAGTATATTATATACAACTTTAGTTATTACTTTATTGTCTTGGCGGATTTTAAAAAAACATTGCATCTAGAAAAACTATAGGATAAACAGCATCTAAAGGACGTTGTCTCCACTCCGAAATCATTGGAGTAAGTTTATCTGTAACGGAACTTATTATTGAGGGTGAAGCTTCATAACCATACATATCTTCTATGTGCTTACTAATATCAGAATAACTCATACCAAGTGCAAATAACTTTAATATTTTATTATCAAGTTCATCGGTAAGTATAGTTTAACGCTTCTGCACAGCTTGAGGTTCAAAAGTAGAATTGCGATCACGTGGCGTTACTAGTTCAAATGTGCCATGACCACTATGCATGGTCTTATAGATCTTACCGTTACATCTATTAGTGGACGCACCTTCTAATAACTGATTAGAAAAAGAATCCTCTGTATTTTGAGAAATATGTGCTTCTATTTCACCTTCTAATGCTGCTTCCAAAGCACCTTTAATTAATGAAGTTAAAACACCACCTTCACCCATTAATGGCTTGCCAGATTTAATCGAATTTACAATTTCTTGCTGTCACGGAGTTAATTCAGGGGCTCGAGATCTTTTATATAATTTTTTAGTCATAGTCAGTTCTCCTTAATTATACTGTACTATATACAGTAGGTTAAAAACTGACACAGTTATTTAAATATTTCCTGATAACTATTTGATTATGCTATCATTATTTGTGCTATCGGCGGAAGTAATAACCTTACTTGTTATTATTTAATTTAATAAGTGCTTTTAAAAAGATCAACTTCGTTCTCTGAAATAACAGAAGGCATATTCTTTATCTTTTCACGATCTATTAACTCACTAGCATTCATAAATTTTTTTAGATCTTTTGGTTTTATGCAATCAACATTCCATAAATTACAAGACTCTTCTGCTCCTGCTACAATTTTACAAAAATTTTCTTGATATTCAAACTTATCATAAAATTTAATAGTAATACGTTGTAACCATATTTCTAAATGTCTTATATTTGGGAGCTTGTATAGTTTTTTTTGTATTCTTTTTATTACAGATACTTTCTCATTATCGTCTTTAATAAAACTGATAAATTTACTTAATATTGCCGATGAAACCGCATAACATTTTGGGCTATGATATGCGATATCAACTATAATACTAATTAGCGGCATTATATTTACTTTAATTACTTTTAGTTTTTGAATTCTTTTATTATAATTAGATAAAGCTTTTTTAAGACTTCCAGAATTGGGGAATAATTCTGCAAGATTATGAATTAACATTAGGTGTTTCTGTAGAGATTTATCAAACTGTTTTTGACTAATCCAATATAATTTATCAGACTTTAACGATTCTTTAATAATACTATTAGTCTTTTTAGTTTTTGTGGGGCTTAATTTCAAGCCAAGATCCATCATTATCTCCGCCAAAGACTTTATAATTTTATCTCCATCTTGTGGATTATTCACAAATATATGGTAATCATCTCTATATCTAATAATATGATATTCGCCTATCTTATATTCATCAATTTTTTTTGAGAGGTTTAGATCAGCATTGCCTAAAACCATTTCTGCAATAAAATCCATCAGAACAGAACCTTGAGGTATTCCATTTGTTTGTCCATAAGAAATATCTTGAATATATTTGTCTATAATATTTCCAATAAATTCATTTTTATTTTTATTACTCTTTGCATTTTGTTTTCCATGTAATGCCCAGGGAATAGAATGAGTATAAATTGATCCATAGCAATCTGTTATATCTGTTTGAAACATATATTCGTAATCAAGTGAAAGCTCTATAGATTTTTGTTCAATTTTTTCCCACCAATTAAATATTTGCTCAGCCTTATCCTTTTTATTTATCAATGATTCTATAGGAAGGCTAAAACATTGAATTTTTTTGCATTCTGAAAACTCTAAAAATTTTGACTTGATATAATTCCAATTTTCTTCTTTCGTAATTTCACTGACAAGCGACACATAAAATACGGGATGGATCAATTCTAGGGGACGCCAATCATACTTTCCATCTTTATTATCAAAAATAATATAATTTAGATTATCATAATTTCTTGGTTTTTGTACTACATCAGATAATTCTTTTCCTGATAAAAAACTATCTATATTATGTAACATTTTTGTAAATGAAATATATGAAGGTAAATCAAAGTTACAATAGCTTTCTTGCTTCAATAAGAACTTTTTAGCTTCAGTATATGAAAGGTCTAGAATAGATCTATTTCTTGTGCTGCAATCTTTGGCATTTTTTTCTAAATTATCTTTGTTATTTTTATAATCAATAGAAAGGTATAGTGTCATTATTATTAATCAGAAAAACTTTGTAGATCCAGAAATTACATAGGCAATAAAAGGTTATGAATAAAATAGAGAAAATAATTTCTTAAGATGGTGACCCCTACGGGAATCGAACCCGTGTTGCCAGAATGAAAATCTGATGTCCTAACCGCTAGACGAAGGGGCCATATATCATTGTTACATGAAATGGAAGCGATCTTTTAAACAAAATTAACTATAAAGGCAAGCATTTTTAATAAAAAAATTATTATATTTTAAAATTTAAGTAAAAAGGCGGTTATTTGGCTTAATTAGCCAAGAGCTGGAGCATTGGAATGATTAGGAAAAATTGCTTCACTTCTTGCGCAAGAAAGTGAAGAATGCTTAGAAAGATTGTTTTGTTGCGTAAGGGAATTGTAATCTTTACTGTCTTTTTCTTGTTCTTGAGTTTGTTCTAATAAAGCAAAATTATCAGAGATATTAGACCAAATAGAAACCTGCTCACGAGCATTCTTAGGTAGTTGAAATATTAGATAATGGTCGGTTATTTCTTGTAGTAATTTGAGCATTAATTCTTGTTTTTTTGTATCGTTAGCAAATAGACCATCTGAGTTGCAAAAATTATTTCTTATATTATCAAAAATTTGCATTCCTTCATTATTAGCATCGCAACAAGCACCATAACCACGTAAAGCTTTAACAATTTGTATAGGGTTGCTTTGAGAATTTTTGTCCTCTGTTAAATTGGGAAATAATTCTTTATATTTATCTTTTAAATCTAATAAATGAGGAGCTATTTTCTTTGTAACTTTCTTGCTAATAATATTGCCGTTTTTATCAGTTTTAGCTCGTAGTAACCAGTCTTTTTTTATAACGCTAACTTCTTGTTCAACTTTTGCTCCTTTGTAGATATAACTTATACGGTGAGCTAATATCTTAGCAATATTACCATAATGGCCACTTTGTTTTATTTTTTCAAGAAGATGTCCAATCTTATGACTAGTTGATTGTCCTTCATTAGTCATAATTAATGAATTTATATTGCTAATAGCTTCAGCTTTATCTTTTAAAGAATCAAGGGCGTTTATACGCCAATTATCCATTTCTTTGCTAGCTTTAGTGGTGGCAAATACTTTAGTTGAAAACTTCATTCTTAAAGCACTGACCAAAGTAAAAGTTGAATAAGTAATAATTTTTTGCAAATATCTTCTAAAATTACGGATTGTTTTCGTTGTAAGGCTTAGGTTTTTAAAGAATTTATCACGATATTGTTGAGCAATTAAGCCACTATTATAACTATCAATATTGTGCTGCTTTACTTGATCATGAGTTAATGGGTTTTTTGCTCCGCCACCTATTTCTTTCCATGCATAACCTGGAACATCAGTAATTCTTAAAGCATATTGAGTATTAGTATATATAGTTCCTGCAACTCCAGCAGCTAAAGCTCCAGCTCCAGCAGTATATGCAAAAAGAGGTGGTACAATAGGAGTTAAGCCCCAAGAAGTTAACAAGCTCAAGCCAAATACTCCAGCTCCAGCAGAAAATAATCCCCAGCCTAATAAATTAGCAAGAGCTAACTTTCTTTCTTTAGAAAAGAATTTTTTTCTAATTAGAGCGTCTTTATAACTTAAAGATGATTTGTCGCTAAATAAATCTAAGTCATGCTTGGCACGCTTTATTTTTTGTGCATCTTTCTTTGCTACATTATAAGTGTTGTGCATATGAGCAAGTCCTATTGCACTTAAGCCAAATAATATACCAACAGGAGCTAAAAAAGGAAAAAACTCTCCTAGCATAATAATGCCAGTATTAATTGGAGCTATTTTTCCTGCCCATAATTTTTGAAATTCAGCACGATCAAGTTGCTGATCTAAATAAATTTTATAAGCTTTATAAGATTTTATAGCTTCATGGTTATTGTCATTTTGAGCTTGAAGAATTTTTTCTTCAACCCTTAGCTTTTCTTTTGTTATAGTATTTACCTTATTAGCAAAGGTCTTATGTACCTTATGACCTGCTATCATTGCTCCCGTACCTAAAACCATGGTAGTTGGTAGCATCGCCATTTCAAGAGCAGAAAAATCTTGCGGTGCACTCAAAGGAGTAAAAGTTTGATGTGCCATTGCGCTTGAATTTACGGTCTGATCACTGTTTCCAGCAGTTACCGAGCCAGTTACAGCGTGATCAACATTATCAATGTTTGCTGCAACACAACAAACTGGTACAGCCTCGCAGCCAGCACTATCTAGAGTAATAGCAGATTTTTGTTTGTTTTCTTCAGGCATAACTATTTGCGATTAATCACTTCTTAAGAATATAAATATTTTATTATTGAGATAATTATAGCCTAATTTTTTAATAAGTGTAATGCGGCATATTGTCGCATTACACTTATTTTTTAGTGAGTTTTGCTAGGAGAGGCGAATAAGTTAAATGCAACTAAATCTTCGTTTAATTTGCTATCTGGTTTTCTTGGCGTTCGTATAGGAGTATTGAGTCCCCATGCTAATAAAGGACTAGAAGAAGTTTGTAATCGAGTATTTTTACTTGGAGCATCAAGATCTACTTTCGATCTTGTATTTCTACTTGGAGTATCTCGAGTATCTAAAGATTTACGTTTTGTTCCTTTTTGTAGTTCTGGCCAAGGAATTTGCGATAAAATCTGAGCAAATTTTTCATGGTTATCTTTTCTGAATTTAGTTATAGACTCAAATAGATTACCTTTTAATAAATTATCAATAGGTATCGTCTCAAAGTTAATTTTTTGAGCAATTTGTTGTTTATGATAATCTGAGAATTGGATTTGTGTTGCGTAAAGACCTTGGTGTTTAGAAGATTTAGACGGAGCAAATAAGATTGCTGCAACAAGATCTATAAGGCTTTGCTGTTGTTTTTCTTCATCTGTAAAATCCATATGAGCGATAATATCGGAAGCAATTTGTCGGTTTGTAGGATCTTCAAAAGATTTCTTTTCAAAATAGATACTTAAATATTTATTGAGATTAGGGTTAATTTTCATAGTTTTCTCTTAATACTAGCTTGTTAATTAAAATCTTAATAATGCGTATATGGATATAAATCAAGGACTTATTTTAATGAAAGCTTTAATTAAAAAAATGATATTTTTTTGCCTGCTTGCTAAGGAGGGGGTAAGTAATATAAAATCCAAGGCTATTTTAAAAATAATAGATAGGTTTTATATGCAAAGATGTTCTTGGGTTGGAGTAAATAAGCCATATTATGAGGAATATCATGATAATGAGTGGGGAATTGCTGTTCATGACGATACTAAACATTTTGAAATGTTAACCTTGGAGGGTGCTCAAGCAGGTCTTAGTTGGGAAACTATTTTAAAAAGAAGGGAGGGATATAAAAAATCATTTAAGAATTTTGTTGTTGAGCAAGTAGCCAATATGAGTGATAGTGAGTTAGAAGAATTAATGAAAAACCCTCAAATTATAAGAAATAGGTTAAAAATTTTTTCAGTGCGAAAAAATGCAATTATTTTTAGGCAAATTCAAAAAGAATTTACGTCTTTTGATAAATATATTTGGCAATTTGTTGATGGTAAAACTATAATCAATTATCCCAAGACTTTAAAGGATATTAATAGTAAATCAAAGGAATCTGATGCCATTTCTAAAGATTTAAAAAAAAGGGGAATGACATTTGTAGGTTCAACAATAATATATGCTTATATGCAGGCTATTGGAATGGTTGACGATCATTTAGAAAATTGTTTTAAACGCAAAATTAGAGATAAATAATGGTTAGAATTAATATAGAATATCAGGGGCAGTTGCATTGCTCGGCAGTCCATACTCCATCAGGTAGAAAATTAGAAACAGATGCTCCAAAAGATAATAGTGGTAGAGGAGAAAGTTTTTCGCCAACAGATTTAGTAGCAACTGCACTGGGAAGTTGTATGTTGACGGTTATGGGAATCGCAGCAAGATCACTAAATTTAGATTTAGATAGTGCCAATGTTACTGTCGATAAAGAAATGGTGGCAATGCCAATTAGAAGAATTGCTAAATTAAAAGTAGTATTAAATTTGCCAAAAAATATATCACAAGAATATAGAATAAAATTAGAACAGGCGGCATTTAATTGTCCTGTGCATAAAAGTTTACACCCTGAGATAGAAATTCCAATTGAGTTTAATTGGAATATTTGATTTGCGCAATCAGATATAAAATGTTATCGAAGTATAACAAAAAATTATCTTAAGGTATAAGATATGAAAATAAGAAATAAATTATTAGTTACTATTTCTGCTTTAACTCTATCTTTGTTAAACTTACATATAGCAGAATCTGCTACTGTTAGTGTAGAAAATGGCACTAATTCTTCTTTTAGCAATAATAATGATAATCTATCTTATACTACAGATACAAATAGAGCAAATCAGGGTACGATAACTTTTGATTTTACTGCAAGTAACTCTTTGAATTCTATAGGTAATATTACTGTTGCCAATGATGGATATGGATTGCTCATTATAAAGGGAACTAATTCTAATAACTTAACTACCACTATTGGAAATATTGGTGATGATAGTCATGCTCTTAGTGCAATAAAGTTAAATTTTATAGACAGTGATCACGTAGTTGAATTCACAAATAATGTTAATAGTAAATCAATAGTTTTTGGAGCTAATAATAATGGAACAATTTATTTTAATTCATCAAATCCTGTAGTTAATTCAACCATTACAACAACTACTAGCGGATATGGTAAGTTGAAATTTGCTGAGAGTGCAAATATTAATGGTATGGTTGGAACAAGTTCTAATCCTTTATCAACAGTTATTACTACTGGGTCTGGTCAAATAAATTTTAATAATGAAAGTTATATAGCTTTAATTCATTTACAAGATAATTCGACTGTATCGTTTGCAGGAGGGGTAATTGGCTCTGTTACAAATGATATTTTTTATGGACCTTCAATAGAATTTAAGAGTTCAACCACTGTACAAGGAGACGTTGGTTCTGAAGACGGAGCATTAAGTGTAGTATATATTGGTAGTGCAGCAACTAGTACTATTGGAGGTAAGTTATATACTTCAGGAATTGACTTTCAATATGATGGAACTTTAGTTGTAGGTGGAGGAATAATCAGCGGGGTTGGAACAGATAATACCAATACTGGTAATCTGACATTATCATCTGCTACTATAATTACTACACAAATTGATTATTCAATTACTCAGGCTATAGGAACTTCTGGTGCGGCTTTATCAAATCTTAATATAGCAAATAAAGGCAATAATAAAATAGTCGGTGATGCTTATGTTAATAATATTAATTTTAAACAAAATGGTACTTTAACGGTATTAGGTAATATTTATAGTAATGTAAATAATGCTGTAGTTGACGGTAATGGGGTTGTTGTAAATAATCAAGGAAATCTTATAGCATCTACAGGAGCAAGCATAATTGATGGAGCAATTGGTAAAAGCGGTGCTGCTTTATATAACTTTACTATTGATAATGATGTAGATGTTAGCGTTACGGGAGCTATTTATTCTAAATATATAACATTAAATAATGGAGCAATTCTTTCTATAGGAGAAGCTGGTTATAACGGAACTATAAATGCATCAAATTCTGGATATGGGGTATTAAATATAAATGGCAGTCAAACAACTGGCGGTAATATTGGTGCAGATTATAAATTAAGTGATGTTAATATTGCTAGTGGAGTTACGCTTAATGTTGCCAATAATATTAAAGCAAACAATATAAATTTAGCTAGTGGTTCTATACTTAATATAAGTAATGCTACAATAAGCGGAGCGATTAATGGAGTTGCTGATAATAAAGGTACAATTAATGCAATATCCAAATTTATTCTCGATGGTAATGTAGGCAATAGTCATAGCTTAGCACATTTTAATGTAGGATCTGACGGGGATGTAGTTCTTGAAGGAAATTTGACAGCAAGTGATATTAATAATTCTGGCATACTTTATCTAACCAATACTTCCAGAAATATTAGAGGAAATGTTGTAAGTAGCGGTTTGTTAAATTTAGGGACAGCAAGTCATATAGTTACAGGATCTTTATCATTTTCTGGAGCAGTAACAACATTAATTGCAAGTGGTACTGTGGCTGGAAATATTAGTTCTTCAGATAGTCTTACAATAAATTCGGAAACAAAATTAAATGTTAATTTTTCAGATAGTAGCGTTATAAGAGAAAGTGGCAGCTATTTAATCTTTACTGGAGTAACTGATGGTGGAATTACTAAAATTAGTGATTCTAATATAAATTTAGGTGGTAATGGTTCAAACTCTACGGCAATGTTCTCGGCTAGTACAAGAAAAGATGGGAATAATATATATTTAGATATTAGCAAGTTAACTCCTGTCTTTAGTGGAGCTTCTGCTAAAGGTGCATATGATATTATTAATAGTATTGCTGAAGAAAGTTCTGGTGAAGTTATAAGATTTTTATCTTCTATACAATCTTTACCATCATCTTCCATATCATCTGCATTAGAGACAATAACTGCACGTCATGATGCTGGAGTTAGTAATACTGTGATTGCGGCTGTAAGTGGGTCTGTAAATACGGTTGAAAATAGAGTAAGCTTACTAAGAAACTCTTCTGGATCTAATGATCTTGAAAAAATATCTAGTAGAGAAAATTATGGTATTGCCTCTGGAGATAACTTATCTGGTTATGGTGTGTGGGGACAATTCTTTGGTTCTAAAGGAGATGGTGAAGGGGCGGCTGGTTCTTCTGGTTATGGTCAATCTATGACAGGAGTTTCTGTTGGAATAGATAGTCAGGTTAAAGATTCTGTATTAATTGGTATGAATTTTAGTTATGCAAGCTCTGAAAATAATTCTCATAATCACCTAAAGGCAAATCAGGTGGATAGCTATCAAATTAATAGTTATGCAAGTAAATCAATAGGAAAATATTTTGTTGATGGAATGCTAGGATTTGTTTGGAATAATTATCATTCAGATCGAGCTATACCATTAATAGGTCAAACTGCCAGTGCTGACTATTCAGGACAAACTTATATTGCGAATTTATCGACAGGTTTTACAGAAAATTTATCTAGTAAGTTAAATATTACTCCAACAATAGGCCTATCATACGCACATAATAATATAGATAGTTATGTTGAAAATGGAGCAGGAACACTTGATCTTGAAGTAAATAGCCAGACAAGCAATTATCTACAGGCAAAAGTTGGTAGCGATTTATCTTATTATTATCAATTAAGTAAATATACGGCACTATCTCCCTATATAAAAATATATTATGGACATGAATTTATAGGAGATGCTCCAGCAACAATTACTAGTTTTGCAGGGCAGAGTGCAATATTATCAACACAAGGGGTTAAGGCAAGTCAAGATAGTTATAATGGCGGGTTAGGCGTTAATATATATAACGCAAAAGATATAACTATTTCTTTAGATTATAGTTATGAATATAGAACTGACTATCATGGAAATAACGGTATGTTTAAATTCAAATATAATTTTTAGAGCATTTCTTAAGTAATTTTAAAAATTCCATTTTATTTGATAAGATAATTCTAAATTATTTTTATTATTAGGCTGATTGTAACCTATGCTTCTGTAGGTGATAGCAGTTTGATGAATTGAAAGATTATTATAGTATTTATAAATTAATCCAATATCAAATTCACGTTTTTGAGGAGATAAGTTTATATTATCATAATGATATGTTTTGTTGCCGTAGTGATCTATATTGTCTACATATTTTATTTTAGCATTGCCTTGGATAATAGTTAATGGTTTAGCAAAATATAAATCAATATCATTATTATATTTTTGATGAAATATACCTCCTTTTAGAGCATTGGCATGGAGATTTGATATTTTATAGGCAAGCGAATTATTGTCAGTTGAGATAGTTGATACTGAATAATTATAGTTACCATATAAATAGGTATTATTTTTATTCATTAGATATTTTGTACCAAGATTAATTAAATAAGTTGATGATGGATTATTGGCAGCAAAGAAGCTATTAATATTACTATTAAAAATATTATTCTTACTATAAAGATAACCATTCTCTAAGTTGAAAATCCATCGATTTTTATTATGAGTAAAGTTTAATAAAGCAAGATAATTATTATTATCACTAATAAAAGATAACGAAATGTTTTTACTAGATAATTTAGTTCCTATCGGATTATTGAGAAGGTCTATATAAGCATTATTTAGTTGATAATAGTGATTTAGTGAATTTAAATTGCCATAAAATATTAAATATTGAGAGTCGTTATTTTGGATTAGAAACTCATTATATTGATTATTTAAACCGTTAAGAAAATTTTTAGTAAAATTATAATTAGATCTGACTATTTCTATAGGAACAAAATATCGACGATTATAAATATCAAAGGCAGTTATCTGAATGGGCATTGAGGTTAGATCGCCAAATTGAGGACTAGAAAAAATATTATTATTACTTAGTGTAATTAAACTTTTACCATTATTAATT
>CAZTUN010000028.1:0-15688 GCA_964616845.1 uncultured Rickettsiales bacterium
AAATATTATATAGCCTAATCTAAGAGTGGCTCGTAGACTTTTTCACGGCAGACTTATAAATCTTTTAAACCTCTAAAATTGATAGCGTAATCTTAGCGAATAATAATTACTCTGATAGTTCTCTTTATATTCATAAATATAATCTGCTGTCAGAGTAATTCCATCTATGGAATACATATTTACTCCCGCACCAAAATCTATACTGCTTTTATATACTTTATCACCCTCAGATTTAAAGCTACTCGACTGTCCAATAAAATTGCTTACTGTGCTTTCTTTATCGCCAATAAAATCATAGCCATAATATAATTTTAGATATGGCGAAGCAGTAAATCTATCATTTAAGTTATAATTATAATTTAAATCTGATCCTATTTTTCCTTCAAATATATCACTATCTGTAGATCTTACCGCTAAATCAAGCGTCCCTGCTCCACCTTCATTATATGACTGATTATGATTATGTGAATAAGTCATCGATAATCTTGGAGTTAAATCAAAGCTATAACCAAGATCCTTTATCATACCAACTTCCGCTAAAGCAATATAAGTTTGCCCTGAGAAATTTGCACTAGCAACTTTAGATACTATAGGAATAGACCTGCTAGATTGATAATCGTTCCAAGCAAATCCTTCCATGGTTGAGATAAAATAGTTGTCAAAACTTTTACCTTGATAAGCATTAAATTGATAGGAGTCAATTTGTGTACTTTGTAATAAATCTTTAGATTTTACATTAGAATCGGCATAACTAAAGCTAATCCCTGCATTTATGCCATCATAAATTTCGTTATCAAATCCAACTACAATTCCTTGCGCTTTAGCCTTGTACCCTACTGCATTTGCTGAAGATGATTGATGCCCATTAAATCCTAAAGCTTGCGCCCACGCTGAATATCCTCCACATTCATCGCCAGAAGCAAAGCCGTCATAATTATTAATGTTACTACTTCTAATGCTGTCTAATCTTGATGAAGTTACAGCCATTGATTGAGATGAAATGCGAAGTGAATTTCTTGCTATTCCATTATTAACCTGAGGTGACATAGAAGATAAAGCGTTGTTTCTAGCTGTACTAGTTATTGCTGAATTATTTATATAATTTTTAGCTATATCCAATTCACTACCAGAAACTGGATTAGAATTATTTAAAACATCAGATATTTTCTTATTATTAGGAGTATTCGCAACCGTAGTATCACTGATACCTGAAATCGAGCTATCAAACCTCAAATAAAGTGAATTTCCTTCAGCTAAGGTACTAATCTTAGCTGTGCCACTAACATTAGTAATTGTAATATCAGAAGAATTTATACTATTTATTATAGAACCATCTCCTCCTGATAATATTAAAAATTTACTCCCACTACTTATGCTTGCTCCACTTGCAATATTTACTGTTAACTTATCTCCATCGTTTAATGTAAGAAGCGAACTTGATGTTATATTTCCTGATGAACTAGATGTAACAGATAAGGCAATGGTTGCTCCAGAATCAAAAGTAAGTGAGCCAGAAACTATATGACTGGCATTACCTAAATCTAATGTAGCTCCATCTTCAACTGTTACATTACTCATCATCTTACGCTGACTATTACCTAATAATAATATTCCTTTAATATCGGTATTATTTGCTGCAATGTCATTAGCAAGATTAACTTTAGCACTGCTATTAACCTGAATTTTATTAAGCAAATGTTCAGAACCTATCGCTCCATCTGTAGTTAATGTCCCAGATTCAAATAATACTTGCCCATTACCATCAGATACCCCATCAATATTACCGCTATATCCACCACTAGAAATGGCAAGATAAGCATCACTTGAACCATCAGAGCCTAATATAATATTTTTAGCACTTACATTATAGTCTAGCATTTGTAATTCACGATTATCATTGATAACTATTTGTGATAATTGCGTCTTACCTAAAATACCTTTAGCGACATAGTTTCCTGTAACAGATATACTACCAACCCCTGCACTTAAACCACTAACATTACCTCTAATTTCAGAGTAATCTGATAAAATAATTTGAGAATTAGACGATAAGTTTACATCTCCTGAGATTATATTTGGACCTGTAAAGATTAATGAAGAGCCAACTCCAACATTTACCTTATTTGCCATTATATCATAGCCAGAAGTAAGCTTAGTATTATCATTTATTTTCAATATATTTATTGCTTTATTACTACCAATTGCCCCGCCTAAAGTAACATCTGATGCTATTTCAACTGTGCCGTAATATTTGCTATTGCCATTTATAGTACCATCATATCCAGAACTACCTAAAATAAATGTACTTTCTAAATCTAACGTTAAACCTCTGGTAACTATAATTTTGGCTGAAGAACTATCAAATTTTCCTGTACCATTTATATTTAAATAATCAGTATAAGATTCTCCTCCTAAGTAAACTAAAGCATTATCTTCTACCGTTATAATAGATATGGCCTTGCCAGATTCACCTATAGAACCAGTTATTATACTTGCTGTTCCACCCTCAGCTCCTAAGAATGTTACTCCTCCTTGTCCTGCTGTCTGGGTGGTAATATTACCATAAATTGTCTTACCTTTAGCAATACTAATTTCTGCGCCACTAGTTTTTAATGTAATATTAGAGTAGACATCGCCTTGAAGAATATTGCTTCCTGAACTACTTGATACATTAATAGCCGCAAGCGTACCACTACCACTTGCTCCAATATTTCCACTAATTGTTGTAGCAGAATCTAGATTTAATGTTCCTTTATTTGCAATAGAGGTATTATTAATAACAGATCCTATATTGCCACCGTTAATATTGACTGTTCCATTAACATTCAAATATAAAGATTTTGCATAAACCGCACCTTGAAAATCTATTCCCGTGGTTGAAAAATCATTAACAGATATTTTATTTATGCTTCTATCGCCACTAGTTGATAAATTACTCTGACCAACATCTCCAGATATTGTAGCATCGCCAGAAAATGTAATATTTCCTTTATATGCAGATCCTGAAGCATTTAAAATACTTGATTCTAGAGTAGAATTTTGCGCTACAACTAAGGTTGCATCTTGTACAAAATTAATTTGCGCCACCTGTAAAGTTGCGCCATTTGTACCAATATAGTTAGTTGTAGTATTGTCTAATTTTATTTCTGACATTTTACCATTAATAGCGTTTATAGTACTAGAGCCATTTAAGGTTAAGCTACCTATCTCTCCTAATTTACTTCCAATAGTTATTTTTGCTATTGTTGCGCTATTTATAGAAAATTTTCCATCAGCGGCGTAACTTAACTCATCAACATTAACCGAACCATTAACCACATTTGTCGCACTAGATCCTGCTATAGTTATTTGTTTTAATTTTTTAGTTGCACCAATATTTCCAATAACTGTTGATCCTCCTACCAAAGTTAGTGAACCTTTAGAATCCGTACCTGTAATATTGTCTATATTACCTGTAATATTAGAATTACTTGCAATAACTATTGTTGCATCACCTGCAAGAGAAATATTTCCACTCTCATGCCCTCCAAGGGTTAATATTCCACTACCTACAGTTAAAAGATCTGTAACCGTAAGTTGTCCTGTTCCTGTAGTTAATGAAGCAGTACCTGTTAAAGTAATAGCGGCGGCTGTAATCTTACTTCCTGCTAGGCTAACATCCAATCCAGCTCCATTTGATATATTTATTTGTGCTAAAGGATGCGAACTACCAATATCGCCACTCCCTACAACACTAGATGATACTGACTTTATATTTAATATCCCTTTATTTGCACTACCATCACTATCTATATTTCCTGAGTAACTAGAGCCTGATAATTCTAAAGTTGCAGCCGTAGTATTATTATTTCCCAATACTATATTATTGGCAGCAACTAAGTATCCGCTAGCAAAAGTTTTGCCGTCATCAATAATAATTTTAGATAATTTAGTAGAGCCAATATTGCTACTTGCAGTAAATTTAGTTCCTGTAATTTCAACAATACCATTAGAGGCAGAAGAAGCTGAGATAGCTCCACCTACACTAGAACTATTGCCAAGCTTTAAATATGAATTATTTGCTAAAGTTACAGAGCCACTTAGTGAAGACTGGTCGGCCATGCTAAATGTCGCACCAGAATTTACTGTTACATTTCCTGTAATTGTCTTAAAATTTGTTGTTGTAATACTTCCACTCGTTCCACTTCCTATAGAAATTGAATTTGCATTAAGATTATTTCCTAAAGTTAAATTAAAATTATCTGATACTTCTAGTTGAGAAATAGCTGCACTAGACCCTATTGCGCTGTCTACCTTAGTACTACCTACGCCAGAAAATATTACTTTACCTGATCCTGACAATGTAGGATTAACTATGCCACTAAGTCCACCAGTACCTACTTTAAGAGTAGCAGAATTAGATAATATTATTGTAGAACCACTCAATAACGTTATTTCACCTGTTGATGAAGATGAATCAATAGTACCACCGCTACCAATTGTTATATTTCCAGTCGTAACTTTTAATCCTCCAGAACCAATAGATAACTTACCTGAACTTATAGATATTCCAGAACTACCTATAGTTAACAAAGAATTTCCTGTAGTCATTGAAGCAGAGCCAAGCAAAGTTAGAGCCTTAGTTACCGCTAAATTATTACCTAAAGCAAAAGTTGCTCCGCTATCTACTTGTAGTAATTTTATCGAATGTGAAGTACCAATATCTCCAGCTCCACTAACACTAGACACAACCTCAACAGTTCCATAATTATCGCCACTACCATTAATAGTACCGCTATATCCAACTGAACCTATTTTTAAATATCCTTCTTCATCAAGTATAATGCCACTTCCACCACTTAATATAGTTACTGCTTTTGAAGTTTGATCAAGAGTTCCAGAACCCAATACCGATAAAGAATATGTATAAACATCGCTATCAAATTGAACTTTTGCGCCATCATCAATGGTTATATTATTAAGTGCCTTTGCGCTAACACCTAATGCACCAATTTGTCCTGTAATTACAGTGCTAGAAGCACCGCCGCCTCCAGCTAATATTTCTAACTTACCTTGATTATCATTGCTTGTAGTTATAGCTCCAGAAACTTTAATACCAGCTCCTAAAGCAAGATTACTACTTGATCCATCTAAATTAATATCAGAATACACATCTCCAAGCAATGTTACTTGACCTGATGAATTCTCAATATTTACGCTACTTAATCCTCCACTTCCAGTTGCTCCAATATCGCCAAGAACTTTAGTTGCTGACGCAAAATTTATAGTTCCTGCCTTGCTACCAGAACTATTCGTAATAGAGGCAATAACTCCACCATTAACCGTTACAGTAGCATCGCCATTATAATTTAGTTTATTGGCATAAACATCTGATAAGAAACTAACCACTCCTGTACTTACATTAATTTGATTTAAGCTATTATCTCCAGCATCTGTAGTATCTTGCGCTCCAAATGATAAATTACCTGTATATACACCTCCAGATTGATTGGTAACCGCTGCAATAAGTGATGAATATGGCTCAATAACGACTGTACCATCTTGATAAAAATTTATACTTCCAAAAGCTAGATTATTAGGAGATATTAAAGTTGCACTATTACTACCAAAATAATTATCACCAGCATTATTTATATTAACATTAGTAAGACCTGCACCGCTAGTTACTCCATATGTAATATCTGTAGTTCCATATAAATTTAAAGTACCTTTGGCATTTTCACTATCATTGGTTGTTATTTGTTCAATAATTCCTCCATAAACATCTAACGTCGCATCTGCATTATAATTAAGTGACTTAGTATATAATACCCCTAATATGCTAACTATAGAGCTATCTTGCTCTAAATTTAATGCTTTTAACTGAGTAAAAAGATAATCATTGCCAATATCGCCACTTACTTCAGTCGAGCCATTGAATGTAACAGTACCATATGAATTAGTTCCGCTAGTATTATTAATATATCCAGAAATATTAGCTCCATCTGCAACTAATAAATTCCCATCATCGGCAAAAACAATATCACCACTTACGCTTCCTGATAAAGTTAATGTTCCTGTATTAATAGTTATAAGGTTACTAATATTAACTGAACCAGAGCCAGTAACTAGACTACCACTTCCTAATAACGTTAAATTAGCAGCCTTTATATCTGCACTACTTGCAGAACTAAAATCAACACTAGCCCCATCATCTATTTGTACCGATGATAATTCATATGTAGATCCTATATTCTGATTATTTTCTCCAGAAGTAAAGCTTGAAGCAAATTCAACCGTACCATGCCCTCCAGAACTATCACTATCAATACTTCCTTGATATCCCCCACTACCTAATTTTAAAACAGAACTTGTACCTAAAGATGAACCATTTACTCCTATAGTTAATAATCCACTGCCAGTTGTCAGACTACCGCTTCCAGATAGTGCTAATCTTTTTGCGTTTATAGTACTACCTGCGGTACTTACATCTAAAGTTGTAGCATCTGCTATATTTACTTCTCTTAAAACAACACTTGATCCTATATTACCATCACCAACAATTTTTCCTGAGCTAGCGGTAAAATTTAATACTCCTCCGTTAGCAGTGCCGTCACTATCTATTGCCGCACTATATCCCCCACTACCAATATTAAGTGTTGATATCGCAGCATCATTACTTCCCAATATAACATTAGTTGCGTTAAGTAAATATTTACCCATAGCTAATGCAGCGGTATCATAAATGAGCACTTTACTTAATTTAGTACTACCAATGTCATTACTTGCGGTAAATGTTCCAGAATCATCTGTTTGAACATATACAGTGCCAACTCCACTACTTGAACCAGATATTGCTCCGCTAACCGTAGCTCCTGAATATAAACTTAAGATAGTTGAACCAACAGTTACGCTTCCGCTAAGTGATGAGCCTGGTTTTAAAGTTAATTGCCCAGATGCAGTAACATCTCCTACCACTGAAATACCATTAAAAATGCTTGCAGATGCGGTACTACCTATAGTTATAGTTTTAGCCTTGAGAGAATTATTAACGGTTGTTCTTCCATTAATAAAATTAATAGAATTTAAACCTTTACTATTTCCAAGTATAGTTTCAGTTGGCAATGAAATTGAATAAATAATAAAACCAGAGTCTAAATATACATCTCCTGTATAATCATCTGCTCCATCAACTATAGCAGATATACTATTTTTTCCTATTTTTAGAGCAGCTCCAGAGGCAAGCGAAATAGTTCCAGTATCACTTCCAGAAGTAACTGTAATTTTGCCCGCACTCGAACCAGATGAATTTAAAGTTGCTGAACTGGCAACAGATATTCCTCCAGAATCAACATTTAAAGCTCCAGTACCCATTTTCAAAGTTGATCCTGAAGATAGAATTAATTTATTAGAAGTAACCGAACTATTAGATGTTGAATAATCTAACGTCGCTGAACTATCTATAGTAATTTGGGATAATTTATTTGTAGCTCCTAAATTATAAGTTCCTGTAGATGGTTTGTAACTTGCTGTAAATTCAAGCACTCCATTATAACCAGTACTATCACTATCAATTGTACCTACATAACCACCACTTCCTATTTTTAAACTAGCAGAACTAGTATTATTATTACCTAAAGTTATTGCCGTTGCACTAATAGCGTTGTTGCCCATATCTAGGGTTGCTCCATCTGCGACAACAACACTTGCCAGTTTGGTTGCACCTATAGCATATCCAGAGGTTATGCTGCTTGTTATATTTACCGTACCATTACCGCTACTTGAACCAGATATTGCACCACTAAAGCCTCCTGATCCTAGCTTTAATATACTGCCACTTGCTAATGAAATACCGCCAGAGCTTACGGTAATAGCTCCGCTACTTCCTGAGGCATCAACTACTCCACCAGATCCAGAAATTGCTAAACCACCACTTGTAACAGATATTCCGCCCGATCCTAAGGTTAAAGTGCCAGTTGCAATAGTTGCACCACCACTACCAACAGTTAGTGTTCCGCTACCTGTGGTTAAACTTCCGCTACCTGATAAAGTTAGCGTTTTTGTTGATATAGAATTATTGTTAGTTTTAGCATCAACCGTATAAGTATCACTAACGGTAGTTGAACCTAATTGTTTCGTTGAACCTATATTACCATAAGTTCTACTACTTCCTGCAAAAACTAATACGCCACTTCCCGCATTAGCAGAATCTATAGTTCCATAAACTCCAATACCATTACTGGTATTATTCAAAGTAAGGCTTGCGGCATCATTTATAGTCAAACTAACATTTGCGCCAGAACTTCCTAATGAATAACCATTACTTACAGTTATAGCTGAAGTATCTGTACCGTCTATTCCTATATTAAATTTATTTGATAATAATGTTGCTCCTACAGTAACTGCGGCATTAGACTGAATATTTATAGTATCTAGCGGTGCGCCATAAACAGAGCCGATTGGACTTGCAAGTGTCTGACCATAAGCAATATTGAGCGTACCATATTTTAAGCTAGAACTACTACTTGCAACATAAACATTTAAAGTATTATCTACAGTTAAAGCACTACCATTATTTAATAAAATTTTTCCACCATAGATAGAGCCTTTAACTTCTGCAAACGAACTACTACCTATGCTAACTCCTGTAGATGAAGTATATATAGACCCATAAATAACTATAGGTATATTAGGATAACCTAAATTATCATCTATTACCAAAGAAGAAAGTTGTGAACTTCCCTTTAAGCCAAAATTAGAATATAAATTTGCACTTGCTGAAGCTATTTCAACCGTACCTATTCCAGATATCATAGATAATGTACTAGAATTAGTTCCTGTTTGCCCCGAACCACTGATTGTCATTTTTTGGGATAAATTTCCTAATGTAACATCTCCATAGACAAAGCTGCTAGTTGTCGTAAAAGATGATGCAGAATTACTTCCTAGAGATATATTTCCAGTTATAGTAGCGGAGTTATTATCTATTGTAACTTGAGCAGATCCACCAATTATAGCATAACCTCCTGTGACATTAATAGATCCATTATTTTTATTAACAACACTAATTGAACTTCCTGCAGCTCCATTAATAGATGCGTATATTGAAGCAGAATCATTGGTAATATTTATACTACCTCCAGAACTACCATAAATCACATCTGCTACATTATATACCCCTATTGATGCAGAAGAGCTATTATTTATGGTCAGATTGTCTCCAGTACCGCTTAATAAAATTCCTCCTCTTATGGTAGAGCTACTTCCTGTGGTATTTATTGTAAGATTAGTATAATTAGACTTTACTTGTATCGCATCGGCAATATCTGTATTGCCAGCATATATACTTCCACTTGTTATGCTAAGTGTACTAGAAACAGGACTACCACTTGAGCCACCACTTATATCAAAATAAATTACTGGCGAATAAACTAATGTTGATACAACTAATTTTGCATTAGAAACAGTCGCTCCACTACTACTAGTAACATTTGTTCCATTGGCGCTTACTGTAATTGGCGTAGATGTTACATTTGTAATAGAGATATCTGCTTGCGCAGCATAATTTATGCCAACTGCAATAATCGCAGAAGTTGCAACAGAACTTAGAAGCCTTTTAGCATAACTAGGTTTACTTAAGGAAAAATTGTTTGCTACCTGCATCAACTTACCAATTTTTTAACTATCACTGACTATATGTTTTTTATATAAAACTTAACTTATCACAACTTAATGAAAATTAATTATTATTCTTTTTTAATCGATATATACCTAGTAAGCTAATTGCTATCCAGAACATTTCAATTACAAAAGAAGAAAGATTCCAAAATCGTAATAATGAAATGGCAACTAATATCGCACCAATTAAGTTTAATAATTGATAGATCATACTTTTATTATCTATCGTGCCGTTCTGCATTAAAAAAAATGCAACAACCATCATTGCCACACCAATCATGCCTATTGCATTTACGATTATATCTACGTAACTATTCATTTTCTTCCTAATAATCTATCTATATAAAAACTTACCCCTACTGCTGGTTCTTTACCTTCTATTTCATACCTGCCACCACGAGCAAGCTCAGCTTTTACTCCCTTGGCAAATAAAGAAAATCCTATTCCTGTATGATAGTAAAATTTAAGGGACTCGAATGGATCAAAAGATATGCCTATATCAGGATATTTATTTTTTAGCCTTAAGATAATTTCTATCAGTCTTTTACTGGTTAACAAAGCTTGATTAGAAAGAGTAATTTTATTTAAATTTTCCAATGGCACATCTAATTGCAATAAAGGTTCTAAGATTTTAGTTTTTTCTTCACCTAACATCTTGCGTATACTAGAAATATCTTTTTTCTCTAATGCAAGTAAAAATTCTTTACGATTCGCTGGAAGAACAGATAAATTATCAAGCAAATTTCTTGCCAGAGATGGTATCGTAAAAGCAATACTAATATCTTTTATCTCTAAAGAAGATAAGATTTTTATTGCCATATCAATAACTTCAAAATCGCTTTCTAAATTATCATTACCAACTAACTCAATGCCAGCCTGCCATAATTGTCTTTCCCAATTTAGCATGTCACTATTTACTTTTAGCACTTGGCCTGCATAACTTAATTTTAAAGGTCTTTTATCTGACTTTAATCTACTTGTTGCAATTCTTGCCACCTGAACCGTCATATCGGAGCGAATTGCCATCATTTTATTTGATTGTGGATCAACTACCCTAAATGTCTGATCTGCAAGAACGCTACCCTGCCCTGATAACAATGTATCTTCAAATTCAACCAATGGCGGATCAACTAATTGATAACCAGCTTTAACAAATATGCTCGTCAAGTTATAGATAGCCTGCATCCTTAAATAAGCATCAGGATAAAGCTCATCATAAAAGCCTTTCGGCAATAGAGAATCTTTCATGGGAATAAAATTATTATTTTTGCGCAAAACTTATATTTACTTATCAAAAATAGTAATTTTTTACAAGTTATTTATGCCCAGCTAAAAATTTCTCAACATCTAAGGCAGCCATACAGCCAGTCCCTGCCGCAGTTATAGCCTGTCTATAAATTTTATCTTGAACATCTCCTGCCGCAAAAACTCCTTCAATATTGGTTTTTACCGTGCCTAAAGCAACCCTAATATAGCCTTCTTCATCTAAATCTATCTGACCTTTAAACATCTCAGTATTCGGTTTATGCCCTATAGCGATAAAAATACCATCAAGATTTATAGTTTTAGTTTGTCCATTTAAAACATTTTCTATTAATGCGCCCGTTACATTTAAAGGATCTGTAGTCCCTAAAACCTCTTTTAATTTATGATTCCATATTACTTCAATTTTATCATTAGCAAATAATCTATCTTGAAGAATTTTCTCAGCTTTAAAACTATCTCTTCTATGAATTAAAGTAACTTTTTTAGCATGATTAGTTAAATATAAGGCTTCTTCTACAGCAGTATTACCTCCACCTACTACCATTACTTCTTTTCCTCTAAAGAAAAATCCATCACAAGTTGCACAACCAGAAACACCATAGCCCTGATATTTTTTTTCTGAATCAAGACCAAGCCATTTTGCTTGAGCTCCAGTACAAATAATAACAGATTGAGCAATAAAAACGTCTCCAGATTCAGCTACAGCTTTAAATGGACGCTTACTAAAATCAACTTCTTTTATATGATCATATATAATTTCAGTACCTACTCTTTTTGCCTGCTCAAACATTTGCTCCATCAAAAAAGGACCTTGTATTGCTTCAGCAAAACCAGGATAATTTTCAACTTCAGTTGTTACAGTTAACTGACCACCTGGTTGTATTCCTTGAACCAAAATTGGCTTTAAATTTGCTCTTGCAGCATAAATTGCTGCTGTATATCCAGCAGGTCCAGATCCAATTATGAGTAATTTTGTATTTTTTTCTGTCATATTATTTTCGCAAGCTTATATTTTTATCTTTTAAAAATTTAAGTCAACTAACTTTTCTCTATAGAATTATAAAGAAAGAGTTAATTGCCCATTATTTATTATAAATTCTTATAAAATTACAATAAAAATTATTTTAGTTATAATTTGTCAGAATTTTCTGCCAAGAATTTTGCTATTCCATCTGGAGTAGCTTTTATTGCAGTTTTACCTTTATTCCAACCAGCAGGGCAAACTTCACCATGTTCTTCATGGAAATCCAAAGAATCAACCATTCTAATTGCTTCATCAATATTACGACCAAGTGGCAAATCATTGATTAATTGATGTCTTACAACTCCTTGTTTGTCAATTAAGAATGTTCCACGTAAAGCAATTCCTGCAGCTTCAATTAAAACGTCATAGTCCCGAGCAATTTGCTTAGTTAAATCTGCAACTAAAGGATATTGTACATTTCCAATACCGCCTTTGTTAATTTCAGTTTTTTTCCAAGCTAAATGACTAAAGTGCGAGTCTATACTAACACCGATTACTTCAACGCCACGTGTTTTAAACTCATTTAATTTATGATCAAAAGCTATAATCTCAGAAGGACATACAAAAGTAAAATCTAGAGGATAGAAAAATAAAATTGCCTTCTTACCTTTAATATAATTCTTTAAGTTAAAATGCTCATTAATGCTATTATCAGGCATTACTGCTTTTGCAGTAAAATCAGGAGCCTGCTTACCAACCAAAACCGCCATTAGTTTATCTCCAAAATCTTTCAATATTAATTATTAAGAAACTTAACCTTAAAACTAAAATAGAACTTATTTAGTACTATTTTAACTTAAGTAATAAATAATATGGTGTGATAAATATAATTTTCAAGAGCGTTTTAAATAAATTATTTAGCTCTACTAAGTTAAGAAAACAAGCAAATCGCTATTAAATAGCGTAATATTATATTATAATCTAAATGGTTGTCATAAAAAAAAGCGGAGACTAGGTATGTCTACTGACAATTTTGATATAGAATCTTTCTTAACTATCCCTCAAATAATTCAAGCTAGAGCTCAAGCAACTCCTAATAATATTGGGTGGTGGAGCAAAAACGATAATGGTCATTTAGTGTCTACTTCTTGGCAAGAATATTATCAAACCATTTTAATTATCGCTAAAAATCTAAAGAAAATAGGTATAAAACAGCAAGAACGCATAGCATTTTGTGCTTCAAATAGCCTTGCTTGGGAAATGATTGAGCGTGCAGCTTTATTTATTGGTGCGGTAAGTGTTGGCATAGGCATAAACGACCATTCAAACCATAAAAATCATATTATTCTTGATTCTGCCAGTAGTATTTTAGTAATTGATAACGCAGAACAAATTAATGATTTTTTTGCTTATAAAGACAATTTTAAGGCTATTATTATTATAAAAAATTCTACAACTGATCATGCTCTTGAAAAAAGTAACATAACTTATTATTCAGAGCTATTAACTTCTAATAACGATCCTATTGAAATAATTTTACCAGATAGCAGCCTACCTGCAACTATTCTTTATACATCTGGAACTACTGGTAAGCCCAAAGGAATTACCTATTCACAAAGGCAATATCTTATTACGGCTCAAGCCATTATTGATAAAAGACTCCCTAAATTGGGTGCTTGTAATAATCCTGTTGATGAACGACATATATGCTGGCTACCACTTCATAATCCCTTTCAAAGAATATTTAACACTCTAAATATATGCTTTGGTTCACAAAGTTATATAATAGATGACCCAAAAAAAATTTCTCAAGCAATTTGTGAATTTAATCCAACTATTATGATTGGAGTTCCTCGTTTTTATGAAAAAATTCACAATCTAATCCAAGACAAAATCAATAATTTTTCTCCCCTAAAGAAAAATCTTACTAATTATGCCATTTCAGTTAATCAAATTGCATATAAATACAATATGTATTCTTTAGTAATGCCTAATTTGATAAAAATAAAATCTAAGTTAGTTACTAAGTTTATATTAAAGCCCTTATATAAAAATTATCTTGGCATGCAAATTAAAGTTATGATTACTGGATCGGCTCCTATTGCGATAAATAGTTTAGAATTTTTTCATTGTCTTGGCACTCCATTGCTTGAAGCATATGGCTTAAGCGAAAGTATTATTCCGATTGGAGTGAGTAGACCTAGTGCTTATCGTTTGGGATCTGTTGGCAAAACTTTGCTCTATAATCAAACTATGATTGCAAGTGATGGTGAAGTACTTTTAAAAGGACCTGCTGTATTTTCTGGATATTTAAATGAACTAGATATTCCTTTAGAAAGATTTGATGAAAATAATTTCTTAAAAACTGGTGATATTGGTTACATAGATAATGATGGCTTTTTATTCTTAACGGGAAGAAAAAATGACTTAATTAAAACTTCAACAGGAAGACGTATTTTCCCTAAAAGAATCGAAGAATTACTCTCTGCCTCTCCTTTAGTTGAAAATGCAGTACTAATTGGCAATAACAAAAAACATCTTAGTGCAATAATCGCCATAGCAGAATCTTGTCGTAACTATAGTGATAAAAAACTAGAACAATTACTTAAGCAACATCTTAACAAGGTTAATTCTTTACTTGCGCAACAAGATCAAATTCCAGCCTTAATAATAGTAAAAAGAGGATTTAGTTTTAAAACTGGCGAACTAACTAATAATCAAAAATTAAAGCGTAAAGAAATTGAAAAGATTTATGCTAAACAAATAGACCAAATTTATCAAGAGTCTAACCAATCTTTAACATTACTTGTTTTAGAAGCTCAAACAGCTTAACCGCAATTAACGCTTAAAGGCATTCTTATTGCAAGAAAGTAGTTATTGTTGAGAATAAAGGTTTTTTCTCGATATAAAATCCTAATTCTTGTATAGCTACAAAAAAGCAAAAAGCTACCAATCCACAAAAAATTAGTAATTTTATCAATGAGTAATATTTACGCCAGCAATCTTTCATATGATTAATTATTGTGGAAATGGTGGGCGGTGAGAGGCTCGAACTCCCGACCTACTGGGTGTAAACCAGTTGCTCTACCAACTGAGCTAACCGCCCTTTCAAAGAAGATAATGCCTTATGATATTTAAAGGAGCATTTTCTTAAAGAAGAGAAAAAGAAAGGTCTATATAAAGCTATATATAGACCTTTGCAAGTAGTTTTTTAAAAAACTATTAACTTAACCGTTAACAGCTTCTTTTAGCTGCTTACCAGCTCTGAATTTTGGCTGTTTAGAAGCTGGGATCTTAATAGGAGCGCCAGTTCTAGGATTACGACCTTCTGTAGCTTTTCTTTTAACTACTAAGAAAGTTCCAAAATTCACCAAGCGTACTTCATCACCTGAAGCTAAAGCATCTGCAATAGCATCAAGAACAGCATCTAATGCTTTTTGAGAATCAGCTTTTGAAAAATTAGTTGCATCAGCAACTTTTGCTATAAGATCGTTTTTATTCACCTTAAATACTCCGCTTAGGAAAATTAATTAAATTGTTTCCACAGACTTTAAGTGAGCATTTCCAACAAATCAAGCACCAAATTAAGTAAAACCCTAATTTTTTTTGCTCTATTAAATTTTTGATACAATTTGATGACATTTATGCCGATTATATATCAGAAAATTTATTATTTTCGTAAATATTTAAATATTTAGGCAGCACAACGCAACAATATAAATAGAGTTTCTCTCAGAAAAAATATTTTATACTATTCGTCAATCAAAAAATTTAAGTAATAATTTTTTAATGAGTTATCAC
>CAZTUN010000029.1:0-582 GCA_964616845.1 uncultured Rickettsiales bacterium
CTTCACCTTCTTCAGACTCTCTTTCATGATCCCAAAAATAAACTTTGCCGTAGTTATGTTCTTTTATTCCAATACAAATTAAGTCTCCGCATGGACCATAACCTATCGCAATTAAATCATTAGGTAGTCTTTCTAGATAGTTTTTGAAGAAATAGTCTATACTCCTGTAATAATCATTATCACAGAAGCAAAGAAGCCAATTTATTGTTGATTACTTTGGCAGAAGCAGTCAAGTAAGCATCGCTTAAGCTATTGATTGCTCCGTTAATATTAATAATATCGCCATTAACAGAAGAATCTAAAGCAACGTTTGGCTTAGTACTACCATTATCGGCTTTTGCCGTAGCAATATTGTTGTTATAACCAACAATATTACGACCATTAATAATAGTTAAGTCAGTTTTGTTTTTATTATTATCACTAGAGCCAATCACCCCTTGAATATGTGCAGTACGACTATAAATATCAAAGGCATCAAGCCCATCTAAAGCAAGACCATCACTACCAATAGTTATAGTTCCATCTTCAACGTCAAAATTAGCTAAACAATCTTGGTTAAAAACAGGATTACCAGTAGATAAA
>CAZTUN010000029.1:592-10889 GCA_964616845.1 uncultured Rickettsiales bacterium
CAGCATGACCATCCACGTCAAAACCAGGCAACCAAGATTATTGGTAATAGGAAAAGTATTTTTTGCTTTGATGTGTTTATTAAATAATTAAGCAAAATATTTATATAAAATATATAAAATGGCATAATAAAAAAAGCGCAGTAAAAACTACGCTTTTAAAAATTTTATATAATATACTTATACAAAGATATTTGATTAGTCGCCTTTGCCAGCTTCTGGCGAAAAGTGAGCATCATGTTTATCTTTAACATCTTTAAATTCTTCAGCTTCTGGAAGAGGAGCTTTTTTAACTGTAATGTTTGGCCATTTTTGTGAATATTCGCGATTTAATTCTAGCCATTTAATATTATTTTCAGATTCAGGTTGGATCGCCTCAATAGGGCATTCTGGTTCGCATACTCCACAATCAATACATTCGTCAGGATTTATTGCAAGCATGGTTTCGCCTTCATAAAAGCAGTCAACAGGACAAACTTCTACGCAATCAGTATATTTGCACCTAATGCAGGCATCAGTAACCACATAAGCCATGGTCAAAACTCCTAAAATTATAGTCAGTTAAAAAATGACAACCATAAATATTTTGTTTAATAATGCAGCTTATCTATTTGAGATATATGGATATTTCATCTAAAATTGTACACCAGAAACGGGTGAATTTTTGAAATACCATAAATAACTGCCTAGTTGTATATAAGCTAAACTTTAGCTAAGTAAAGAAAAAACGTCTAATTTAGGTAATTTTTTTTAAGTTGTTGGCGTTCTAATTTTCGTTCAAATATCTCTGTTTTTGTACGAATTATTAGCAAAAATACAAACAGGCTAAAAAACGCAGCAAACATTAACATTAAAGGAGTTAATATAGGAGAGGCTATGCTTATTCCTCCCTTGCGAATTATACTTGCTGGTTGGTGCAAGGTATTCCACCATTCTACAGAGAATTTTATAATAGGTATGTTAACTATGCCTATTAAAGACAGTATGGCAGAAAATTTCTCTCCCTTATTTTTATCCTCATAGGAGTAGTAGAGAATCAAATATCCAACATATAAGAAAGCTAATATCAGCATAGAAGTTAAGCGTGCGTCCCATACCCACCAAGTTCCCCAAGTTGGTTTTCCCCATATAGAACCAGTGATTAAACATATAATGTTAAAGCATAAACCTATGGGCGCAGCAGAAATTGCCATCATATAAGATAAAGGGTTACGCCATACTATTCCTGAAAGATTAAAAACGGCAATTAGGCAATAAATCATCAATGCCAGCCAAGCAGATGGAACATGTACATACATAATTCTAACCGCATTACCTTGTAAATAATCTGGAGGTGAGACGATTAATGCCTGATAAAGTCCTATAGTAAGTAATAAAATGGTTAAAATACCAAATATATACTGCAAGTAATATGCTTGGGTTAGAAATTTATTAGGGGTTAAGAGGTTATTTATGATTTGCATAAAAATATCTTTTAATATAAATGGTGCGGTCGAGAAGACTTGAACTTCCACGGATTGCTCCACAACGACCTCAACGTTGCGCGTATACCAGTTCCGCCACGACCGCTTGCTAAAATTAGGCAAACGTAATATATAGAGCACTATCAACAATTTCAAATATATTTTGGGTAAAATTGATTATAGTTGTCTAATAAGATGAATCAGAACATAGAGTGGATATTTAGTAAGCAAATAGTAGATTATCAAGATGCCCTTAATTTTATGCAAAAAAGGGTTGAAGGAATTTCTTTAGGTAAAGAAAGAGAGTGTATCTGGTTTCTTGAGCATAATAATCTATATACGGCAGGAACTAGTGCGAAAAGTTCTGATTTATTAGATCCAAATAAATTTCCAGTTTATGAGGCAGGTAGAGGAGGTGAATATACATATCATGGACCTGGTCAACGTATTGTATATATCATGTTAGATTTAAAGAAGCGCAAGAAACAAGATGTAAGACTATTTGTCAGTAACTTAGAAAGAATTATAATAAATACAATTGCCCATTTTAATATTCAAGGTTTTACAAGAGAGGGAAGAATTGGTGTTTGGGTTAATAAAAACAACCAAGAAGTAAAAATAGCTGCTTTAGGAATAAGATTAAAACGTTGGGTTACTTATCATGGTATTGCAATAAATATTAATCCTAATCTTAATAATTTTTCAGGAATAGTTCCATGCGGAATAAAAGAATATGGAGTTACCTCACTTGCAGATTTAGGACTTAATATAGATATAACTAAATTTGATGAATTCTTAAAACAAGAAATTATATCTGTTTTTGGAGATAGTTTTAAAAACTAATCGTAACAATAGAATTGATCTCCAGAACTTTGTAACGTGAGTTAGAGCCAGATATTAAAGAAATTGATGATTTAGCGATACCTAATTTGCTAGCAATAAATTTTATGAGTGCGCTATTTGCTTTGCCATCTTGAGCAATTTCAGTAATTTTTACTTTTAAGTAAGTCTGTTTATTATTATCAACAAATGTTCCTACAATCTCATTTTTACTACTTTTAGGCTGAACTCTTACAAATAAAAGAGATTTATTATCGAATGTTTTTATATAGTTACTCATTTTTCTTAAGCCATCTTAAGATCGTTTAGACAAGAAAGTAAACCTTCTTTGTAAGTAGGGTATATTAAGTTAATACCTAGTTCATCTTTTATTTTTTGGTTAGAAACTTTTTTATTATCAGCATAAAAACTTTGCCCCATAGGAGAAAGCTGTGCTTGCTCAAGCTCGATAAAGTTTGGCGGAGAAATATTTAATAGTTTGGCAGCATACGTAACTACCTCACTCTGTGGACATGGATAATCATCTGCGCAATTATAAATAGTATTGCTTTTAGGCAAGTTCATTGAAGCGTTTAGTATATTAGCTATATCTGCAACGTGAATGCGTGAGAAGAAGTGATTAGGCTTATTAATTCGTTTTGCAAGATTGTTTCTTAAGTCAATTAAGCTATTACGTCCATTACCATATATTCCAGCAAGACGAAATATATGGACAGGTAAGCCTGAATCTAGCCATAATTTTTCTATCTCAATGCGTTTTTTGGTACGTAAGTGGCTAGGATTAGGAGTAGTTTCTTCACTAACCCATTTACCATCATGATTACCATAAACTCCTGTAGTTGATAAATATCCCAGCCATCTTAGGTTTGGTAAGTTTTTTAAATCATTCAAATGCTGATTGTAAACAACATCACCAATATCGGTTGGCGATATTGATATTAAAACATGGGTTACAGTATTTAGATCCCAGATATTTTCTAGAGGGATACCCTCATCAAAAGTATAAGCAGTAATGCCATTAGCTCGTTCAGACTCACATTTATTAAGGTTACGATGTGTTCCGCTAACTCGCCAACCTTGAGCCAATAGAAAATTGGCTAAGAATTTTGCACTATAACCAAGACCAAAGCAAAATAAATGTGGTTGAGTAAGATCTGTCATAAAATTTAAGCAAGACTTTTTTTCAGCAATTCATTAACTATTGCTGGATTTGCTTTGCCTTGCGATAATTTCATTACCTGCCCAACAAAAAATCCAAATAATTTATCTTTACCGCTTTTATATTCACTAACTTTATCAGGATTTGCAGCAAGAATATCGCTGATTATTTTCTCAATAGCACTAGTATCTGTAACTTGCTGTAAGCCTTTTTCTTCAACAATAGTCTTAGCGTCTTTTTGAGAGCTAAACATCTCATCTAGTACATCTTTGGCAATTTTTCCAGAAATAGTATTATTAGTAATAAGGTCTATCAAGCCACCTAATCTAACAGGATTTACTGGAGTATTTGTTATGTTTAGACCTGCTTTATTGAGGCGACCAAACAATTCAGCAGTTAGCCAGTTAGAACAAAGTTTAGCGTCGCGATTATTGCTTAATTCTTCAAAGTAATTAGCTGTCTCTTGGTCAGAAACAATTACAGACGCATCATAAGGAGTTAGTCCTAATTCATTGATATAACGTGATTTTTTGTCATCTGGAAGCTCGGGGAGTGTTGCTTTTATCTTATCAACAAATTCCTGACTAAGTTCTAAAGGTAATAAGTCAGGATCAGGAAAATATCTGTAGTCATGCGCATCTTCTTTTGAACGCATAGTCCTAGTTTCTCCTTTAGAAGAGTCAAATAATCTAGTTTCTTGATCTATTTTTCCTCCAAGTTCATACGTTTCTACATGACGGTTTGCTTCAAATATAATTGCAGCTTGTAAGAATTTTACGGAATTTAAGTTTTTTATTTCACATCTTGTTCTAAGCTCGCTAGTTCCTAAAGGACGTACAGAAACGTTTGCATCGCAACGCATAGATCCTTTTTCCATATCTCCATCACAAGTGTTAAGATAGCGCAAAATAGAACGGAGTTTTTTCATATACTCTGCGGCTTCTTCAGGAGAGCGCATGTCAGGTTTTGATACTATTTCCATTAGACCGATTCCTGAACGATTTAAATCAATAAAAGAACTAGTAGGAGACTGATCATGCATAGATTTACCAGCATCTTGTTCTACGTGAATACGTTCTATGCCAACTTTTTTTGTGCTACCATCTGGCATGTCTAAAATTATTTCGCCTTCACCTACAACTGGCTTAGTAAATTGTGAAATTTGATAACCTTGCGGTAAATCAGCATAGAAATAATTTTTACGGTCAAAAACAGAAATAAGATTTATTTTTGCTTTTATGCCAAGACCTGTACGTACAGCCTGCTCGATACAGAATTCATTTAATACAGGTAGCATTCCTGGCATTGCGCTATCAACCATTGAAACATTAGTATTTGGCTCAGAGCCAAAGCTAGTTGATGAGCCTGAGAATAATTTCGATTGCGAAGTAATTTGAGCGTGGACTTCAAGTCCTATAATTACTTCCCAATTACAGCTATTACCTTTTATTATATAACTCATTTTAGACCTCGTGGAGTCAAATTATAACCAGCATTTTCTTCTAAACAGCGAGCAACATTTAACATAGATATTTCATCAAAAGAGTTTGCAATTACTTGTAAGCCCAAAGGAAGACCATTACTAGAAATACCAACAGGTAAAGACATGCCAGGTAATCCAGCAAGACTTGCAGGTACAGTAAATACGTCATTGAGATACATAGTTACAGAGTCAAACTTTTCACCTATAGCAAAGGCTGGAGTAGGTGTGGTCGGTGTTAATATAGCGTCCACTTTAGTGAAGGCTTGCTTAAAATCTTGAACGATTAAATTCCTTACTTGTTGAGCTTTACGATAATAAGCATCATAATAACCAGCTGAAAGTACATAAGTCCCAATCATAATACGCCGTTTTACTTCCGTGCCAAAGCCTTCTGCTCGAGTAAGTTCGTACATTTCATCAAGGCTACAACCTTTAGGAGCAACTCGTAGGCCATATCTAACTCCATCATAGCGTGCTAAGTTAGATGATGCTTCTGCTGGAGCAATTATATAATATACAGGAAGAGAATATTTAGTGTGAGGAAGGCTAATGTCAATTATTTCTGCTCCTCTTTCTTGTAACCATTTTGCTCCTTGTTGCCAAAGCTTTTCAATTTCTTCTGGCATGCCATCTTGGCGATATTCTTTAGGAATACCAATTTTCTTACCCTTCATATCGCCATTTATTAATTTAGCAAAATTAGGAACAGCTACATTTGCTGAAGTAGAATCTTTAGTATCATATCCGCAAATAGCTTCTAGCAAAATTGCCGCATCGATAACATTTTTAGCAAAAATTCCAGCTTGATCAAGTGAGCTAGCAAATGCAATCATGCCATAACGGGAGCATCTGCCGTAAGTTGGTTTTATTCCTACATTTCCACAAAAAGCTGCTGGTTGTCGGATTGATCCGCCAGTGTCGCTACCTAAAGCACCAAAACATAAATTTGCCGATACAGCAGCAGCAGAACCTCCAGAAGATCCTCCTGGAACTAAATCTGTTTCATCGTTAGCCCTTTTATGAGGATTTAACGTATTACCATAATAACTTGTGATTGTTGCAGAACCCATGGCAAATTCATCCATATTGGTTTTACCAATCATAATACCACCAGATGCAAATAACTTTTCTGTTACGGTTGACTCATATTCTGGTTTAAAGCCGTCTAATATGTGGGAACAAGAAGTTGATAAAACCCCTTTAGTGCAAAATAGATCTTTAACTGCTACAGGTATACCATCAATTAAAGAGGCATTGCCATTATGGCGACGATTATCTGCAAGTTTTGCTTGCTCTAAAACAATGTTTTCATCAATTATATTTATAAAAGCATTTAGATGTTTTTGTTTTGCAATTTCATTTAAATGTTCTTTTACTAGTTCAACACTCGAGAATTTTTTATTGTTTAAACCTTCTAATGCTTGAACCAAAGTTAGTTTAGTTAAGTTAGACATAATTTTACTCCACAACTTTTGGTACAATAAAGCAGCCATAATCAGCATCAGGAGCATTTTCTAACACTGATTTTTGCATATTGCCGTCTGTTACTATATCTTTACGGATAGGTAATTTTTGGTTTGTCACAGAAGTTAGAGGTGCAACATTTGAGGTATCAACCTCTTTTAGAATATCTACCCAATTTAGTATTGCAGATATTTCATTTTTAAAGTATTCAACCTCATCGTTTTTTAGCCGAATTCTTGATAATTTTGCTATTTTTAATACATCTTTTGTGGTTAAAGACATTTCTTGAGATTCCTTATTATAGTAATTTTTGCTATAATGAACGATATAGCGTTAATACAAGCTATTATAATTAGGCTTGGTTTTTTAACATAAACAAGGGGAAAAGCAAGTGTTATCACTATCTATAAATGAATTTACGGCAAAAGCTAGCAATGAAGGAAAATTACTGGCACTTGATATAGGAGAAAAAAGAATAGGTATTGCGCTATCTGATATTGAGCAAATACTAGCTTTGCCATTAGAAGTATATACAAGGATAAATATTAGAAAAGATATTGGTTATATCAATAGGTTATGTAAGGAACATAAAGTTGTAGGTTTGATTATAGGATTGCCTATATCTTTAGATAATACTGAAGGAGAAAATTGTCAGAAAGTTAGACAGTTTGCTGATAAAATCTATGATAAAACTAAATTACCTATCTTGCTTATAGATGAAAGAATGTCTACTGCTGCAGTGACAAGGTTAATGAAAGATAATGGTGCAGATCGCAAAACTCGTCATGATAACGATGATAAATTAGCTGCTTCGTATTTATTGCAAATAGTTATAGATAGTAAAATGCCTTCGGTCTAAGACATATTTATTATATTAGTTATATTAGTTGGATAGAGTACTGAAAATATCAGACCGCAAGTTAATATTGTGCCAATACGTAGGCTTTGTTTGTGGATAAAGTTCCAAGTTAAAATAATAATTCCACATACAATAGATAAAATAATAAAATTATGAAATGGTAACCAACCTCCAATTATGGCAAGTAACTTTACATAGTCGAAACCTTCTCCAATAAAGCGATCATTATGTTGCCATTTTGTAAAATCGCTAGCAATTTCTTTTTTGCCAATTAGATAAAAATATAAATAACGAATGCTTAATCCAATAATTGCTCCAGCGATACAACCATAAATTAGTCCATAAAAACTTTTATCAATATATGTTCGATAAATAGCTCCCATTAGTAGCATGGAGATTAAAATCTTTGCAGGAATTCTTTTATTTTCAGCGTCGACAACAGCCATAATAACTCCACCTACTATTGCCCCAGTAACTAAAACAAACTGGTCATCAAAGTGGTACTGAAAAAAATTTAATAATAACAAAGCCGTAATGCTAAATTCGGTAATAAAATAACTTATACTGCATTCATATGATTTTTTGCAGTAGCGACATTTTCCTTTGTGAAGAAATAGCGAGAAAATAGAAAAATAGTCAATTATGTTTAGTTCTGCTTTGCAAGAAAAACAACGTGGCTTATCGCCAATCCAAGGCATATTACGAGGGATTCTGTAAGTTGCCATAGTAGCAAAGCTACCAAAGCCAAATCCCATTATAATTGTAATTATACTCCCGATTATGATAAATAACATCGACATAAATTTAAGATCTATTATTCTTAAGCCACTTTATTAATTTGATATAAAAATTTCTCTAAAGCATTTCCTCTAGCTTCATTTTGACTTTGTTGCCACAACTGATACCAGCCATTTTGTTTTGAAGTGTCAATAGGCAAAGTATAGCTTGCGATAGGATGGTTATTTTGTTGGGATAATAATCCCAAATGCTTTATAATTGACTGATTTGGTAAGTCTTTAAAACTATTATTATCCATCAATTGGCCATAGTAGGAATCTTTGCTATTGCGATAAGACTCACTTGCTAAAGCTTTAACATCTTTATTTACATAATTTAGCCAATGACTTGCAGAAGCTAAGATAACTCCGCTATGCGCTAGGCAATATGGTTGTTGCCACATAGACTCAACCGTTTTTTCTGAAGGATGAGGAATAAACATGCGCAAATGTTGTAGTTTGTCAAAGTCATCAAAATGCTTGCCATTAATAATATAAGCATAGTTGGTATCAGGCTTATAGGCTTTAAGACCAAATAAGATAAAACTACCTTGAAAAGCAGCACGTGTAGAATACATTATTGCGTGTTTTAAAACGCCAGTATAGTAAGTTGTTTGGTGGATAGGGATTATCCATAGTACGGGATCTGTAAATTTTGCAAGAGCATGACAAGCAGCAATGGTGATTGCCATAGAAGGTTTATGACTCGGAGTAATTAATACATGATTTTTAAGGGCTATATGAGATTGAGCTAATTGTTCATTAGCAATTCCAGCATATTCAAAAGGTATAACAGTTATAACATGATCTGGACGAGCTAAAGTAAGGGCGCAAGAAATTGTTGATTGAAATAGGCTTACATTGTGGTGGCATGATTTTGAAAATAATCCATGATATAAATCTGCTAACGCTTCTGCAGGAGGGTATTCGTCTATGGTAATGATTACAGGAATTAAAGTTGGCATATAAATATAGCTATATTTTCAATGATATAAACATCTAATGAAAATTTAAACTTAAGCTTAATAAATTACAAGAAAATAAGAATTATTTATAAATATTAAAATCTAAACTTTTACTGGTTAATTTATTAAGATACGCAAATGCAAAAAATTAAAAATTTTACTAGTCTAAAATAAATAAATTGATTAAGTATCTTCTTTAAGACTAACTAGTACTAAAAATAAGGGGAATAATTTATTATGACAATTGCTAGAGAAAATATTGAAATAGGAAACGATAAATTAAGATTAGAGCCACTAGCAAAAGATTGGTCAAATTGCGGCATGATGTCTGCTTTAAAATTAGATTCAATTCCTACAAATTTAATGTACCAACGGATGCGCTTGGATACGGAAAATGCTGATTTAAGGGGTAGTGGAGAGGGTGCTGGTATTAGTATTTCTAAGCCAGATAAGTTACTAAAGAAGCTATTTCCTCAATTACAAAATGTTAATAAAGATGATTATGCAGTAGCCCATTTTTATTATTCACAAGATTTAGAAATTAGAAAAAAAGAAGAAGATGCAATAAAAGAAACATTGCATTTATTAGGATTAAAAATACTTACGGAAAGAGAAATTCCAACAAATGATGAATTGTTGACCCCATACGCAAAATCAACAAAGCCATATATGATGCAGCATATAATTGTTCCTGTTGATGGCAAAATAAATGATGATTTTAAAGATAAATTATTATTAGCTAAAATGCTTTGCGAAAAAGCTGCAAATAAAATAAATGGAAGTGAGTTTCATGCAGCATCATTAAGTAGAGAAAATATAATATATAAGTCCCTTACTAGTTTAGAAACTGCTGCTTCTGGATATTTTTTAGATTTTCTAGATGAGGATTTTGAAATTTATTCTTATGCAATGCATATTAGATATCCAACCAATTCACGACCTAATTGGAAAAATATACATTTTTTTGATGAAATTGGTCATAATGGTGAAATAAATAGTACTTTGGCCAATATGATCAAGTCCTCTAGCGTAGCAAGGTCTTTTTTATATTCAAAAATAGCTAAGAGATTTGGAATTGGTTTAGAGCAAATAGAACGAGTTTATGAGGTAGGTGGCTCAGATACAAAAGAATTTGCAAGAGAAGCAACATTGTTAAGATTGGCTTATGGTGCATCGATACCAGAATCAATATTGATGGTAATGGCTCCTAATTTACAAAATGATCCTTATTTTACTACCGAAGAAAAGGCATTTTTAAAATATTTAGGAATGGTTTTCTCTCCAGCATTAG
>CAZTUN010000029.1:10899-15652 GCA_964616845.1 uncultured Rickettsiales bacterium
GAAACTTTCGTGATGCTAAGGGATTGCGTCCTGGCGTTAGATGCTCGTACAATGATGAAGAATTAGGTGAAATTGTAACATACGGTTCTGAATCAATAATAAAAATAAATTCTAATAATTTAGAACGTAGACAAACTGAGGCAGGAAAATTTGATTTTTATAAAAGAAATGAAGATGGTAAATATATTAATATCAAAGGTAATGATGGGTTAAGGCAAATCATTTCTCAAGTTTGTCAAAAAATGGGATTCGCTAATCTTAATAATTTTTATACACAATATAAAGATCAAGTAACAACATTAGATGATTCTATAAATATTGATTCTGCAAATATAGGAATTGTTGACAAAATTAATTACAAGCAATCTTTTGTTGCTCAACAACTTCGTTATGGTTGGACTGGTGATACTAAAAAACATATAGATGAAGCAGCAATTAAAGGTGCAAGTCCCCTTAAAGCTATGGGTGATGATAATCAGCCTTCGGTGTTTAATGCAACTAATGCTTCGGATATTTCTGGCATGGCAAAGCATAGCTTTGTTATGGTAACAGCTCCTGCCTTAGATTTAATTAGAGAAGATAAAAGTACAGAAGTTTACTTGGGAAAAAATCCAGGATTAGTAGCTGGTAAAATATCTAAGCAAAAATTGTTACAATCTCCAATACTAAAATATGGAGCAATTGATAAATTATTAGATAATAAAGAAGTTAAATCTAGCAAAATAGATTTATCTGTTTCCGCTTCAGAAGATATTGATCTAGATAAAGAATTGGCAAAAATTTGTCAATTGGCAGAAAAAGAGGCTAGAAATGGAGCAAGTGTAATAATACTTGGTTCTTCTGGTAATAAAGATACTAATTCAATTTCTGAGCCTATTGCAATTGCTGCAGTTTACAATCATTTAGAAAAAATTGGCTTATTACAACATACTAAAATAGTAGTCGATTCTAGGGAAACAAAAAGCCCTCACCAAGCTTGTTTATTAATGGCATTTGGAGCTACTGCAGTATATCCGAACTTATGTTATGAGCACGTTAAAGTTGAAAAATTGTTAAATCAGAAATACGGAGACGATAAAGATTTAGGCGTACTGCTATCTAATATATATAATTCCTTTGCTTCAGATCATGCAAGAATAATGAGTAAAATAGGTTACGATAATAGCTTATCATATATAGGATCATTCGGGGCGGCATTTGAGTTGCTTGGAATAGATATTGAAGGTCAAGATATTGATAACGATGAAGGTTATAATTTATCTCAGTTATTTCAATCATTGAAGAGTACTTTTCCTGTTTTATCTAAAGATGATTTTCAGTTTTTACAAAATATTAGAAATAAAAAATTAGCAAAAGAATCTCGTTATACCCACTTGACTCTACCAGATGCGACTAAAACTAAGGATAGGGGATTTTCTGATCGATACGTTGGTGCATTAAAATCTTTACACGATGATTACGCAATTGAGGATATAAAAGGTGAAGTAGCAAGACGCAAAGGCATAGAATCTGTTATTGCTGATAAAAAATCTCTATTAAGTCAAATAAAAAAGAAAGAGGAAAAAGAAGTTGTAAATCAAAAAGATCCATATCAAGTTTTTAAAGATAGTGCAAAGAAAGCAGCTGAAGATGAAGTAAAAAATTCTGCAGAGCAAGCAAGGAAAGAGCTTGATAATGTAATTAGAATATTTAGGGAATATAAAGCTAAGAAAAATGATGATGTTATTATCAATGATGCGGAGAGACAATTAGAATTGTTATTGGAAGAGGATATTTCTAATATAAATGCTACTTATTATCAAAGACGTAACAATGATAAAATTACTAAACTAATTTTACAACTAGAGAAAGAAGATGGTAGAGATGAGCTAATCTCTATTGCAAATCTATATCTGATAAAAAAATATAAATGCTCAAATTATGGCTTAAGAGATTCTTTAGTTAATACGCAATATATGTATCATTTTAATCCTGAAGAACTAGGTAAGTTAACTAACATAGAAAGATTATTACTTGCAAATTTAGGATATATTGGAAATGAAGCAAAATTTTCTGCATCTGTCTTAGCAAAAAGATTAATGGCTGAGGCCGATATCTCCTTTAAACAAAATAGAGATAGTTATACAAAATTATATGATGATTTAGCAACTATTCCTGAATATAGAAAATATTTAAACTCTATAGGTTATGAAAAATATAACTTAGATGAGATAGCCCCTAATGTTAAGCTAGTTGATCCAAGCGAAGATATACAATTTATTAATTCAAAAGCACGAGAAATATTTGCTAAATTTTTGATAGAGAAATCAAAAGGTATTTCTGGAATAACATCTGGAATAAATGGTGAAGTTAAGGTATTTGGCTTGTATGATTCAGCTGCAACTGAAAATTATAAACCTCCTGTTTCTTTTGCAAAATACAATCAGACTATAGAAGATATGGAGGATAAGCAGCCTGCAATATTTCATAATTTTATACAGGCGAAATCAGAACTATCCCCACTTAAAGATGACTCTGTTATTAATGTAATAGATATTTTGAAATCACTTCGATCTGGCGGAATGAGCTTAGGTGCTTTAACAAAGCCAGCACACGAGGATTTAAATGAAGGTTGGTATTCAACTCGTACTGCTGGTTCTAATGACGGAGAAGGTGGTGGTAATGGTGAGGTACAGCAAGAGGCTTCAGGACAGTTTGGTCGTCATCACAAGAGCCTTAGAAATGCTATAGAAATAGAAATAAAAATTGTACAAGGTGCAAAAGCAGGTGCAGGTGGAGAATTGCCTGGCGAGAAAGTTGTTCTACAAATAGCATCAATGCGCCATAGCATTCCTGGATTACCTTTAATTAGTCCTCCTCCACACCATAATAAATATTCTATAGAAGACTTCCAAAGTCAGGTTGCTTTATGGAAAAAAATGGGCATAGATGATGTTTCTGTAAAGCTTGCTGCATGCGATAACTTACCTACCGTTGCTTGTGGTGTTGCTAAGGCTGGAGTAAAACATATTAATATAGCGGATAGTTCTGGAGGTACTGCTGCTGCAAAACCAGATGACATTCATAATTCTGGTATGCCATCATATACATCTTTAATAGATACGCATAATGCTTTAATTGAAAATGGTTATCGTAATAATGTAGAACTTACTGTAAGTGGAAGCTTTAAAAGCGTAAAAGATATGATGCTTCATTTAGCTTACGCTGATCGCATAGAGACTGGCACGGTGAATTTAGGTGCTGCTGGTTGCGTTGTAATCGATGAATGTTTTAAGGCGGCAATATTAGATCCAGATGGAGTTATTTCTGGTGGTTGTTCTGTAGGAGTTGCAAATAGTCAGCATCACTATGATGGTAAAGTTGATACAATAGAGAAAACCATTTTAGGTTATGCTCACCTTATAAAAAAGACTCTTGCTGAAATGGGCTATACGAGCATTAAAGATATGAAAAGAGTTAATTGGATAAGACTAAGAGACGCTTTATTGAAAAATAATCATGCAGATATAGCTCAAAAAATTAAATCTAATTTAGATATAATTAGAAATAATAATGAAACTGATAAGAATCAAACTGCGCTTGCAGAGATTAAGGCTCTTCTAGATCAAGATGGTATAAGAGAAATAGTAATTCATGCAATTGGAGAAGTAAATTTAATAAGAATTTTAAATGAAACTCATGCAGAAGGTTTATATCGTAATTTAGTTAATAAATTACCTATAGATATTTCAATGAAATTACCAGAACATATAAAATCTGTTGGTATTATTAATAATATAACTACATTGGACAAAATATTTGAGGATAGTGCTTTAAAAAATAAACAATATTTATCTGAAATAAGACAAATATTGTCTAATAATAAAAATCTTATTATTGCAGAGGTAGGAGAGAAAAAATATCAGAAATTAATGGAATCCTCTAACCTATATTTAATCAGAAAATTTATTCTAGATAATAAGCTAAATAACAAAATATCTAAAAGTAAGGATATTTCTAAAATACTTAGAAATATTAACGAATTAACAAACCAAACTTCTCCATTTATAAAATTTAAATGTATTGATAATGCTACAGAAACTAAAGAGTCAATTGGAGAATTATGGTTTGAGAGAATTAAAAGTGAGAATAGACCTGAAAAAATATATGAATTGTTATTTGTAAATAATCAAGGTCTTGAGAAATTTTCTAGAAACATAAATTTTATAAGAACTGATAATGAGAATGAACCTTATGATCCAGACAAAGCGGCACAGCAAATAAAATATGCTGCGTTAGAAAATGAAGATGGAAAAGAAATTGCAAGAAGGGCAAATACATTATTAGATCAATCTCAAAATAATCAAGTAATAACAGTAAAATGCGAGAAAGAACTTGGATTAAACGATCTTGCTTTCGGAGTTGAGTTTATACCAGAGCAAGTTTACGAGAAACTTGAACAAGGCAATAATAGATTAATAGTAGAAACAGAAGGACAGGCAGGGCAACGCTATGGTTCTACTCTTGGACAGAATATAGAACTAATACATCATGGCTATGTCCATGACTATGCTTTTGGGAATATGGCAAAAGGTGCTGTTGCTGTAGTTAAACAAGGAATTCCTAAAGCAAATGAGAATAATTTGCTTATGGGTAATTCTTGTCTTTATGGAGCAACAGGGGGAGATGGATATTTTGCGGGCTCAGCTGGAGAAAGATTTGCTGTTAGAAATTCTGGTGCAAGCTTTGTCATTACAGGAGATGTAGGTATATA
>CAZTUN010000030.1:0-15611 GCA_964616845.1 uncultured Rickettsiales bacterium
ATTTCTATTTTTAGAAGAGTCAGCAGATTTGCTTCCTGTTTGCTTATAATATTCTGCCCAACAATCACTAATGAATTGGCTTGGGTTTGTATAGCTTGTTTTACCTACAATTTCTTTGAAAAGATTGTGCAGTTCTTTATTACCTAGCTTCAAAATCTCAAAAATTTCCCTCATAAATGTTTGGTAATTGCTTCAATTGTTTTGCTTATTGCTGGAACTGCAACGCTATTTCCTAATTGCTTCATTGCCTGCGTTTCAGAGACAGGGAATTTAAAATCAGAAGGAAAACCCATCATTTTTACGCCGTCCTTTGGTTGAATTTTGTATTCTTTACCACCAACCAAATATCTGTCCCAATTTCTTCTATCATCAATTTTAGAACCTCTGCCACCAACTCTAAGAGTGAAGCCAATAGTTTTATTGCAAGGCTTTCCGAAAATATCTGACATTGTCGCTTTTAGAGGTATCTTCTCAGGAAATTCAAATTTGGTGTTTTTGTTTTTAAAGCCGACCATAAAGAGCCTTGGACGATGTTGAGGAAGTCCAAAGTCAGAGGCTTTGACTATCTTGTAAGAAAAAGAATATCCAAGCTCTTCTAGGACTTGCTTTATCTTTGCAAATGTTCTGCCGTCATCGTGATTTAAAAGATGTCTTACATTTTCTAAAAAAAATGCCTTTGGTTTTTTAACTCTGATAATTTCGGCAATGTGAAAAAATAAGGTGCCTCTTATGTCATCAAAACCTTTTTTAAATCCTGCTTGTGAAAAAGGTTGACAAGGGAAGCCCGCGCAAAGCAAATCGTGATCTGGAATATCTTTTGCTTTTATCTTCGTTATATCTTCAACAAAGTTTTTTACTTCATGGTTAGCTAAATAAGTTTGTTTTGCTGCCTTGTCTATTTCGCAAGCCATAACACAACTACCGCCATTCTGCGAAGCGGCTAAATGAAAGCCGCCAATACCAGCGAACAAATCAATAAAAGTAAATTTTGGTTTAGATGGTTTCTTTACCGAACTCGTTAAAACATTCATAACTTGACCAAAATCTAACTGCTTATCCTGTATTTCAGGAATCCTTATTACTCTTTGTTTCATAGGTTATGCTGTTAAAGTTTTATAGGTTAATTTTGTATTTGCTAAACCACTAAGAAAATCTACAAACCTTTCGTTGTTTTTTAATTTTATATTATTATAGCGATAAGAAAATTCATTACAATATTTTTGTATATGTTTGTAACTCGCCCAATGATAAATGCCTCTTATGCCTCTTTTAAACTCATCAAAAAAAAACTTCTATCGTGTTGGTATGAATCTTAAAAGCTACTCGTGAATCGTTCTTAACATATTCACCAGCGGAGTGTTTGATTGTCTTATGATCGTAGTGTTTTTTAAGCCGCTTGTAAGCTTGTAGTGTATTGGTGACGATTGTTGAGGTATCAGCAACATTCATATAAATTTTTGGCAATAAATACTCTGCTTCTGAATTAATTACCTTCATTACCTTTGACTTGTTGCGTGTCTATTTTCTTCTCTGCCTCCTATGTAAGCCTCATCAATTTCTGTAATGCCGTTTAAATTATATAATCACCAGATAATTAAAGAAAATATTGAATAATTAAAAAATTTATATATCGTTACTTAATTATTTAATTTTTTAATAAACGGGCGGGTAAAATATTATATGGCTAAAGGTGATGATAATCGTAGTTTTGACGATCTTTTAAGAATTGCTGAAGAAGAAAGAAAATTATCTGATCAAAAGAAACAAGATATATACACAATAGTATCGCAGGCAACTGCATTTGGGATTAGTCATTTTACTCAACCTATTAGCGTAGATAGCATAAAACAAAAATACTTTAAGTTGATGGAAGTTAAAGAAAATTTTTTTAACCAAGAAGTACCCAAAGCTATACAAGAAAAATATTTTGTGCAATCTATAGACAACAAATCATTGACACTTGGTATAAAGGATATAATTAACGGTGTTAATTATATAATTAATCAACAAAATGAAAAATCTGTAAAATATTTTGGATTTAAAATATTCAAAGACGGTAGGCAAAATCTGCTTACTTATGACGGCAAGGATTTTGATATAACTAAAGCTGGAAATGACGAGATTAAAACAATTTTTTATAGTAATTTTGATCAACTAATTGCCCAACTAAAATATAAGATAGAAGAAGATAAACCAGTATTAGTAAAAGCACCACAAAAGAGAGCTTTTGATAAAGAAATAGCAGATAATGGACAAAAACGAAAGAAGCAAAGTTTAGATAGTTTAGGTAAGAGACCACAAGCTAAAAAACTAAAAATATATCGAGGTTCAGAGGGGTGCGGGCCTAAGAGAGTATACTTAGTAGGTGACAGATCTATATATAATCCAGATAAACCTAATAAAGCTGCAGAAACATTATCCAATGGGATAAATCCTTTCCAAGCACCAAGAAGAATTACGCTAGCAGAAGCATTCCCACCTTGTGCATTAAAAGATCCAACTATTCAACCATTAGAACAAAAGGTCAATGGGATTAGCTAGATGATCTGGTAAGCAAAGTTTTAAGGTTGTTTAAGCCTTTTTCAAATTGTTGACCAATCATTTTATCACAATCCATGATTAACCCAATTGCCTTGGCAATAAAATTTTTCTTACCATAAGTACTCCATGTGACAATAGTCTTATCATCAAGGTGAGCAAAATTAAATTCGGCATAACTTTCTCCTTTTAAAGGAGCTTGAAATTTTAAAGCAAATTTTACTAGTTGATTAGGTTTAGCATCTATAATCTCCATACTACCTTTGCCAACATCTGGTCGCTTACTGTTCCAACTTAAAATTGCTCCAATTCCTTGCTTTTTTCCAGAAAAATCTGATTGCATATTAGGATCAAGTTCTGCCCATGGTGACCATGATTGCCAATTATGTAAATTATAAATCTGAGTATAAATTTTTTCTATAGGAGCATTAATAGTTATAGCTCTAGTTACTTTATAATCACTAGGCTGCATTGCCACCATAATAGCTGAGGCAACCAAGCTTAAGGCAAAACCTATTATTAAAATTTTAGTCATAGATATAATTTTCTCTTAGAATAGTTAGCTTATAGTATTTTAGTACTTCAAATTAATTTGTCGTAGATTATAGTCAAATATAGCGCATTTACAAATAAGAGCAAAATTTTATATTTTTAAAAAGTGAGCTTATTTTAATTCACTATATTTATTACTAATTTGTAAAGGAACATACTGATCTATATTTTCTTGATAAGTAAAAATTTGTCCATTTTTTATATCAAAAAACCATAGATGAATAACTAACTTACCCATTTTTATTTTTTCTTTTATCCAAGGAAAGGTCAAACAATTATTATAAGATTTTTTTAAAGCAAGTTTGGCATAATCATCTTCATGATTTAATTGCAAATTTTTATCTTTGATTAAAGATACCCAACTAGTGATAAAGTCGTTATCCCTATCGCCATTTATTAAAGATTGAATACCGCCACATTGACTATGACCCAATAAAATCAAGTGATTTACTTGTAAAAAACATATGCCAAATTCTAAAGCGGCGCTAGTGCCATGATGAGCCTCGTCTTTTTCATAAGGAGGAACTATATTGGCAACATTGCGCACGACAAATAAGTCTCCAGGATCGCATTGTAAAATAAGAGCAGGGTCAACCCTAGAATCACAACAAGCGACCACCATGGCTTGAGGGTTCTGACCGTAATGGGAAAGATAATGCATAACAGAACTGTCACCATGGACATATTTGTCTCTGAATTGTTCATATCCATGAAGAAGATCTTTAAAGTTTTTTTCCATTATTTTTTTAGAGTCCTGTTTTTTATAAAAGCCCCCAAATATGGCATAGAAAGGCTATTTGGTCAAGAATAACAAATTATCTTTTTTATAGTAAACAAGCGATAAAGCTACACTCTTTAGACTCTATAATGTATATTATGGAAAATAAGATATATTATTTAGCTTGTCCTTGATTGAAAATGAGATTAGTTAAAAAATCTAATCACTTTACTTAAAGCTTATGTTTAAAGTAATGGATATAATTTGATAAAGAATAATATTTTACAATAAGTAAAAATAAATGTATTGAAGCTATATAGAAATATAAAACTAATTGGTTTTTATATTTTTATTTTAAGGTACAAAATTATTATATAATTTGGAGTTATTACTATGAATAAATTACTTGTTTCTGCTGCTTTACTTAGTTTAGCAACTACAATATCTGCAACTAGTGCTTCTGCTACTGATGCTCCTGCTAAAGAAAAATGCTATGGTATTGCTAAAGCAGGTCATAATGATTGCAAATCTGCTGCAGCTGGTGCTAATTCTTGCGCAGGTAAAGCAACTCAAGATAAAGATCCTAATAATTTCAAATTAGTAAATAAGGGTGACTGTCAAAAAGAAGGTGGTTCTTTAACTCCTGCCGCTGAAGCAGCTAAGAAATAACTATTACCAGTTAAGATTTTTTTAAATTAGTGGCGTATTAAATTTAGGATAATTTGAATTAGATATGCCACTTTTTTTATTTTTAGTCATAAATTTTTATGGATGATAAAATTAGCCAATTTAATCAATATAGTAACTTTGATAAATATAATCATCAATTTAAGAATCTTGGTTTTGGATTAGGTCTAAGATTCCCTCATTATCAATATATTATGGAGAATAAACCTAATATTGATTGGTTTGAGATTATTTCAGAAAATTATTTATGTGCGCATCAAGGCTATATAGATTATCTTGTAGATTTACGAAAAGATTATCAAATTGTTATGCATGGTGTGTCTTTATCAATTGGCTCAACTGATCCAATTAATTTGTCGTATTTAGCAAAGTTAAAGAATCTTAGTAAAAAAATAGATGCAGCATGGATATCTGATCATTTATGCTTTACTGGAATCAATGGCTATAATTCTCATGATCTTTTGCCAATTCCTTATACTAAGGAGGCCTTAAATTATTTAATTCCTCGTATCAATCAAGTACAAGATTTTATGCAACAGGCTTTTGTATTTGAAAATGCCTCAACTTATTTAGAATTTGCTAGTTCAGATATTTGTGAGGCAGAATTTATTAATCAATTATGTCAAAGCACGGGTTGTAAAATATTGCTCGATATTAATAATGTTTATGTTAATAGTTATAATCATGGTTTTTCTGCATTCGACTATATTGATCAAATAAATGAAAAAAATATTGTACAATATCATCTAGCAGGTCACAGTAACCAAGAAACTCATATTATTGATACGCATGATGCAATGGTTGCAGATGCGGTGTGGCAAATATTTGCTTACGCAATTGCCAAAAAAGGATTTCGTCCTACTATGATTGAATGGGACGATAAAATACCAGAATTTAATCTATTATTAGATGAACTAAATAAAGCTAGAGAGTTAGTTATGAATAAGGTTGAGTCGGTATAAAATTATATGAGTTATGCATCGGATATTAAGGCTCTAAATAATTATTTATTATTTAACCAAGAGGATAATATTATTAGCAAAATAAAAAACAATTCTTGCAAATCATTATCTAATCTTGAGCGAATTAATCTATATAAATCTTCTTACGAACAAAGGCTTATTTCAACTACTAAAACTAACTACCCTGCCCTACAATATTATATTGGCGATGAAAAATTAGATAATTTAATAAAATATTTTGTGTTAAATACACCATCTATATATTGGGATCTTAATTTATACTCTATTGCTTTTGCAGATTTTCTTACAACACAAGAAAGTGATCCTAAAATCTGTCAATTGGCTCGGCTTGAATCACTTATAGATGAAGTATTTTGGACAGAAGATAGTATTGCCTTAGATATTAGCTTTTTTAATAAGCTCGCCGAACAAAATTTACATAAAGTGATATTAGAACCTCGTAAAGCAGCTAAATTAATAGAATTTAGTTATGATGTTAATAGCTACTTAAATGATTTTCGCAATAATCTTGCTGCGCAAAATATTAATCCTCTAGTTAATTATCTAATAATAATCCGTCATAATAATGAAGTGAAAAGGCATTATATAAGCAAAAATGAGTATATTATTTTGCAAAGACTTTATGGTCGTCTCAGCCTTGGTCAGGCAATGGAAAGCTTAGAAGAAGAATTAGACCAACATGAGCTTAAACTATTCTTAGAAAATTTTAGTAGTTATTTTATTAAATGGATAAGATTTGGTCTATTTGCTCAGTAAGTTAATAAATTTACATTTAGGCAATTTTATGTTAGTTAAGAGTATTTAGTGGGATTATTTGACTAGTTAGGTAATTTTATACGACACTGATTTATAACTTATAGTGCAGTTACAAAAAAATTGAGTTTAAAACTATGCGATCAACGCCATCAGGAGAAGAATTTAATCCTTTAGCTCTTCCAGATTTTCCAGATCCTTTTGCTTCTCCAGCTTTTCCAGATCCTTTTGCGTCTTTAGCTCTTCCAGATCCTTTTGCGTCTTTAGCTCTTCCAGATTTTCCAGCTCTTCTTGATGGCAAGCTAGGGAATCCTCAAGATGATCCAGCCACTACTATAAGTGCTGCACAATCAGAAGCAGAACAGGAATTTAATTTTATAATGCAGTTATGTGGTGATAAATATGATAGATTGGATATTCAAAAGATATTTGACCAAGGTTTTAGTTTGACGAATATACAAGCTAAACTAAATCAAGATGAGGATAGAGCCGCAAAGCTAATGAGTACAATAATTGCAAATATGCGATTATTTCTTACATCAGCATTAGAAAGTAGGCAAGAATTTAAATATACTAAAAAAACAGAAAGTGCTATTGGTCTATTTGCATCTGTTGAAGAGGCAATAGATTATATTATAAAGCATGAGACAAGAGATATTTTTAAAATTATAGAAGATAATTTGGTTACAATAGCAAGACTCACTCAAGCAAAACCTTGCTTTACTATAAATATTTCTACAGGAACAATAACTCCTTTTGATACTGTTAAAACTAATGATTTATTGGCAATAATTGACAATTTATTAGATGATGCCAATTTAAAACAATTCTTAGATATTTTAATTAAAGAAATCGCAAAATTAAATAATATAAGAAGTTTTTTCGATAAAGAACAAACAGGTGAATTCTTATTAAAGCATCTAGATCCACAAAATCCAGCTAATATTGTCACAGCTATAGATAATTTAAGCTCTAGTATAGGAGGTATGAAAGAGTTATATTGTGGTAAGCGATCTAATGTTTACTTAAACAGAACGACGATCTTGAGAATTTTTGAGGATAAAAATGGCAGCCAGAATGCGTCTGTTGTAGATTCTTTTAAACGTAGTGCTAAATATGTAAAGTATTTAAGAAAAAATCAACAAATATTAAGTGAAGAGGATTTAATTAAACAATTACAAGATTTAGAATGCTTAAATATAGAAAATATTGCAAATAATCTTTTTAAGGATGATTCTTTTGCAAAAAAATTAAATGATTTAGGTTTTACACAAGCTTTAAAGGGTAACCCACAGTATCAAGATAATCTTATCAAGATTCTTGAGAGTCTCTTTGAGAGAAAAGATACTTTAGAAGCTATTTTGCAAAATACTTCCTTCCCAGAAGATCAAGGATCTAGAGAAAATATGATATTAGATATGTTAAATAAAAGAATTAACTCAAATAGCCTACCTAGTACATATTGGCATGATATTGATCTATGTTGTAAATATTATCGTGGCAATCCAGACAAAAGACAAAGAGATAATTGCGCAGTTGCGGGTGAGGCATCAGCATCTGCTGCAAATGGTATTTATAATGAATGTTCGCCTAATCCTGATTATAGGGGGGATATTCAACTAACCAAAAGGTCTAAAGGTTCTTTAAAAGAAGGATCTACTAATCCCAATAGTTTGGTTAGGGATGCAGAAATAGTTGGTTCTGGTAAGAATTTTTATAATCAAAACTTTTTACTATTTTGATTGGATCAATAATGACACTACTTTTACAAATAAACAAATTCTTTAAGTTAAAATTTACCCCAGATGAAATACAAAAAGTATTTCCAGAGAGCGGTATACAAACAGAAGCTGTCTTAGCTAAATTTGATACATTAAAAAAGCTAGGGTTTAAATTATCCGACCTTAATAAAGATAAAAAAGGTAACAAAGACAAAGTTGCATATAAGGATAAACAAGGAAAAGATGTAAATGGTCTAAATATTCTTAATGCAGACATGCTATCTGAGATTTTTACGGGTATACAATCCCTAAAAATACGAAAAAATTATAATCTGGCTTTTAAGTATCTTGAAGACAATCTTGGTACAATAGCTAAATTTAAATATTTTGATGAAAAAACAAATACTTGTGATCTTGCAAGACTATCCCGTCTAAAAGAAGAAGTTAATCAATATATTACAACTACTTGTAAAGCAGAAAAACAAAAAACATCTGCAAAAAGACCCCTGCCAACAGAAGAATTAGGTTACCCTTTGCGCAAACAACAAGCAAGAGAACCTGACACAGGTCTTACGGAAGCGCAATATAGAAATATTGCGGATGATGCGTTATTGTTATTGAATAATAATTTGGGTATGTAATAATATTCAAGCAATCTTAAAATCGATTTAAACAATAGTTGCATTAACCTTACAAGCACATGATTTATTTAGCACCTAATGCTAAAGGATGAATCAAAAAGATTCTAATAGCTGGTTTGTTAGTCGAGTATATTGAAGGTATTTATCATATTCGCCTAGGTGTTTTGCAAGGTGAGCAATTGAAAGACGTTTTAGAACATCAATTGTTATAGGGCGTTTATTGCTCCAGAAAATTATGGACTCTAAATAAGAACGAGATTCCTTTGAATTTAGCAAATATGCTAAGAATTCAGCTTCTTCTTTTGTTTTGCAAGAAAGGAAGTATACAGTGTCGTCAAATACTGTGGGCTTATTTTTTATTGGACTAACAACAAAAAATGCCAGTTTCTTATATAATCCTGAGATTGCTACCTTCCAAGGCGAAAAACTATAATATCCCACTCCAAATATTGAAAAATTAGGTTTATTTTTATAAATAGAGCTTTTTCTAGCTGATAATTCATCTAAATGATCTTCCAAATAAGACCATGTTTTAATAGCTTTGTTTTTTATAGTTAACGTATCCTCTCCAACATATTTTTGTGTCACTATAACTTTTTTTCTGCATTCCTTGACCCTTCCATTCCCAAGGTTGGAACTTTTAAGCAACGGATATAAGTATTCTTCTTCAATATCTACAATTTCACCAAAACCATTTGTAAGCAAATCTTCTTTGAACGTTAACTCCATTACCTTGCTACAATCATGCTTAATTCCAGAACGCCATTTATAAAATGGGTCACTATTATTAAGAAAAGAAAAATTATCGTATGTATCAATATCAGAAAGTAAAATGCCATCTTTATAACCAATATGACAAGATGCAACCTTACTGTCTAGGTTATCAAATACTTTGCAATCATATGAGCCTGTCTTGCCAACAGATACAACAAATAAACATGCATCAACAGAAGCATTAAACACAGACATAGCATCTATATTATAAATAGTAGCTTGCCCAATTGGCTTGTTAGTCTTCCAAGCGTGAAACAAGACTTTTCTTGCAACTGATGTTTTGCATAAAACTGCAATTATACCAGTTTTGTTTTTGAGCCACTCAAAATATTGGAGTAGCATCCATTCTGAAATATCAAAATTAGCTTTTCCTGTTATTGCATCTAAGCCACTTCTCCCTTGAAAATTATTTTTTTTAGGTAAGTTGCCAGCTTCCATAGAACCAAGAGCAGAATTAGTTACCCAAGGAGGGTTTCCTGTTATAAGGATAGGCTCAGGTAGTTTATCTAATAATTTTAGCCAGTCTATGGCAAAAAAGTTTGCATTTGTAACATTTATATTTTTAGTAGATCTAAGTTGCTTTATTTCATTACTTAGTTCAATAAAATAATCTTTGTTAACTTCAACGCCAATAAATGATTGAGACTCAGGAAAAGTTTTTATAGACTCAAGTAAGAAAGCACCTATACCACACGTTGGCTCAATTAGAGAGGCTGGTTTAAAAGATAAGTCTTTAGCAACACGAGATAAAGACTGAGCTGCTAGACTCCTAGGCGTTTGAAAGTCACCAAATATTTTTTTATCCAGAATTGCACTCTGCATATTATTTAACCCTATGAATGCCTTCAACTTCACCAGCTTTTTGAATAACCCTACTATATTGTAACCGCCATTGCAGAGCATTTGATATAGTCAAATAGCCTTGTAAAGGAGGTTTTTTTATTATTTCTTCTGCTATGTTTTGGGCTTCAATTTCATCTATTGGTAGGTTTTTATCTTGAATAAATGCGATTAAATCACCTAGATTTCCGTCTCGACTTAATATTTCAAGTATGCCTTTGGTAGTCTGAAAATCTGCTGTTTGTTCTTTGTTTACAAAAATAGTGTGTTGTATATCAAGTTTGCCAGTTTTATTTACAATATCATCTGTTTTTTCATAAACAAAAATAAGAAGATTGTAGCCTAAACCATATATTTTTTGCTTAGCTGATTTATATGGGCAGGAGGATTGCGGCTGTTTTATACTTGTTACTTTTATATCTATATTAAGATTAGGAAAGTCTATGCCTGACGCAGAATTTCCAGCCTCATAATTATATGAGTTAGTTAAATATGCTTTAAACTTATGCTCTAAATGAGTACCTACCGCCTTTTCATCTGTTACGCCATATAAGCTAGGTTCATCGTATTTACTTTCTATATCAGCAAATATAGAGGCTTCTTTAATAAAACTATTTATAGTTAAATCTTCTTTCAAATTTTCTCAAACATTTAATATCTAACCCCAATAACCCTTAAGTAATTATTTTTAATTGATAAAAAATATATAGTAATTGCGATTAATTTCCATAGGATTTTACCAGCCCTTCCTTGCCCCTAAAAGGGTTCTCCTTGGAAGAAACTAGGCTATTTTTATACAAACTGCCTCCTTGTGGGCGGAGATAAAGGTTTGATTAATTTATTAATATATTTTATATTAGATAGAACCAATAGAAACTCTAAACTAGGTTATAAAAATGGCACGAGCTAAATCTCCACATGAACTAAATGAACCAAGCGCAGCAACTGAGGATTCAGCAAGTGCCTTTAAACAGCAGATTAAGGTTTTTTTTGCTACTATTATTCAGAATAAGCAACCTCAAGATGAAGAAATAAAGACTCTTATTTTAAAATTATCGCAAGAGGAGATAAAAAAATATAGTGAAGCTCTACAACGACTTCAAGCTTTAAAGTTTGCCGCAAAACATATAAAATGCTGTTCGGGGGATAATTACAGATTAAATACGTTATTTGCGTTGTTAAAAGATATAGATTTTTTAAGTTTGCTGATTACGCCAAGAGACCAAGTAGCTTATAGCCAATTTAAGCCCGATGGAAGCCACACTGAAGTAAAAGGTTTAGGAATTTTTAACCCAGAAGATATCAAACGTATTCTACATAATGTTACATTCGAAGATATTGGCATTGGTCTAAATATACTAAGAAATAATTTAGACCAAATTTTGACGTTAGTACTACCTAAAGATATGACTGCCTATAATCCTTATAGTGAAAATAATATAACAGGAAGAGGCATTTTTACTGGAGAAAATTTATCTCTAATATTAATTAAGAAAAAAAAAGACGATATTGCTCCTATAATAAACTCTCTAATAAAAAACATTGATGTCTTAGTCTTGTTAGTAACAATTCAAACAGTTACTACTATAATAGAAGGTGAGCGCAGAGAAGATATTCTAAATATACTTTTTCCAGCAGATAAATTAGCTACTTATTTAAGCAGCATTTTATATACAAAAAATTTAAACACTGTTGATCGAATATTAGAGACGCTATTAAGTAATAGGGACAATATTTTAACATTAACGCTTCCAAGAGATACAAAATTTATAACTCAAGATGGCACAACAAGAACAGCGCTTGGTTTTCTAGAAATAAATGACCATAGCTCTTTATCTGTTTTATTAAAAGACTCTTTCCCCTCTCCTTTGTTAAAAAATACTATTGCAGTCGTAATAAATTTTAGAGAGAAGCAGGTATCTGATTATGGTATGGATGGTATAATGCGTTATATTCATACCAATCGAGCATCCTTAAGCCAAAAACAACAAAAACAATATGAGAGGCCCAAAGAAACTACAGCAGTAGATAATTTTACTTCTAATGTAGCACAATTTTTAGCGATAGAGGATCAAGGTAAGATTGAGGAAGTAAGGATATTCCTAAAGCAATTATATTTCCAAGGATTTATTTCTCAATATATTGATGCTTTAACAAAATTTAGAGAATTAGGATTTACCGCACAAAATATATCTTCCATTGCTAAAAATGGGAAGAAAGTAGAAACCTTATTTATCTTGTTAGATAATGTAGATTTATTAAGGTTGCTGATTATGAAAAAAGAGCAAGTAGCTTATAGCCAATTTAAGCCCGATGGAAGCCAAACTGAAGTAAAAGGTTTAAGAATCTTCACAAGGAAGGAATTAACTAACATTTTAGCCCAAGGAGATTTCACAAGGATAATAAATAACCTTGCTCAAACTGTTAAGTTTCTTACTTTGAAGAACGTATCATACCAAAACATAAAGTTTGCTATATCAGGGGAGAGAAATAGAAATAGAATTATAGCAGAAACAAAACCAGAAGAATTAAGCACGTTTCTTCAGACAATAGCTGATAGTTTTCAAGCTGCTGCTGATGAACCTGTACGGATGGACTATTCTGGTTATAACACCTCTCAAGAAGTGCTTAATCAATTTAATTTTAACGACTTTGGGTATCCTATTCTAGACTTAGGAGAGTGTGATATTGATTTAAGCCCTCTAAAACAAGACTTTGCTAGAGAAATTCTTTTTTATTTACAACCCACCAAATGTACAGAAGAGAGTGTATTCAGCAATTTAGGTAGTAAAATCCTTGATATAGCAACGCTAAATAAATATCAAAATGCGTTTAATCGATTAAAGGCATTAAATTTTAACGTATGTGATATAAAAGAACCTACTTCATTTGGCAAGGACTCCGCATTATCGTACGTGATAGGCGTATTATTTTCTTTGCTCGATAATATAGATTTTTTAAGTTTGCTGACTACGCCAAGAGACAAAGTAGCTTATAGCCAAGCTAATTCCGATGTAAGCCAAACTGAAGTAAACGGTTTAGGAATATTTAAGCCAAGCGATATCGTATCTATTATCAGTCATGAAGAAGATATTAGAACTACTCTAGCAAGAATATACAATAATATAAATGGAATATTGCAATTATTAAGCCCTCGAGGAGAGAATGTCTACAATCCTTTATCTGGATCTTTTATTACAGGAGAAGGAATATTTGAGTCTCAACATTTAGCTTTGATCCTAAAAAAAAATCCTGATGCTATACCATATATAGTCGCTAATATTGATAACTTAAGAGTATTATTACAAAATAATACTCTTAAGTTAGAAAACCCAGAAAAGCAAGAAATACCATATAGAATTTTCTTTCCAGCTAACTTAGCTACTTATATAAAAACAATAGATCCTAAAGAAATTCCCCTCAAGTTACAGCAGCTAGTGAATAATATGGATAATCTAATCGCACTGACACTTAAAACAAATATACCATTTGTAGATAAAGATAATCATCTAAGAAAGCCTTATAGCATATATAATGCAGAAGATTTGATTGTATTATTAAAAAGACATAACGCTTTTGATGTAGATAGGCTGCTAAAAACAATTGTTAATGCTTTAGACCATATTAGCAAATATAATGTAAATAATAAGGATAAACGGCAATTTTTTGATAACAATATTGAAGGAATTTATAATGCGGAAAACTTAGAAGATTTTTTACAGAGAAATTCCCAAACATTAGTTCAGCAAGATGCTGCTCCTGATAAAAGACCTTCTGATTATATAGAAGGTGACCCTAAAAGAGCAAGAGCTGATTTGCCTAGTGATGATCTATCCCCACCTCCTTCTACAAGTTTCATGGATTCTGCTGCGCCTCCTATTGAAGAAAAACTACCTTCTTACGAGTTAGAAAGTTCTTTTTTAGGCAACTTAGAGATTTTTCCAGGACTCTTCTAATATATAAATAAAGTTTTGTAGTTTTTTCTTCTAATGTGATAGAAAATCTGAGTTTTGACTAGATCTTAACCTCAGTTATTAAAAATATCAAAATTTTTCTAGGATCTGCCTTATAAAAATCCAACCATTTGCGCTAAATAAATTTTAGCACTACCCTATTTCTTAAGATGTTCTGGTTAAGAATTTATTACAATCTAAATAACCAATAAACTTATTAAAAATTAGGGTAGATTTATGTCTTTTGATATTGATGCCGCAAGCATTCAACAATATTCCACCAATATTGAATTATTATTACAGCAAAAAGGTTCTCTGCTTCGTAATACGGTAACAAATGCAAGTTATTCAGGCAAAGCAGCTAAAGCGGTAGAACAAATTGGCACAGTTTCGGCTTCTAAAATAAAAACAAGACATGGCGATACACCTCTTAATTCCACTCCACATGATGCAAGATGGGTTTTTCCACAAGATTATATTTGGGCAGATTTAATTGATGATGAAGATAAATTACGTATGCTGATTGATCCTACCTCGTCTTATGCTAGTAATGGCGCATACGCACTTGGACGCTCTATTGACGATGAAATAATTGCGGCCTTTTTTAGTAATGCCAGAACTGGCGAAAATGGTACAAGCAATATCTCTTTGCCAGAGCAGCAATTTGTTTCAAGTAAAACTAAAGAAAATTCTGAAACCTCCATGAGTTTAGACAAATTACGTGCAGCAAAAAAAATCTTACGCAGCAACCAAGTAGATTTTGATAATGATGAGATTTATTGTGCAATTACAGCACAGCAAGAACAAGATCTTTTAAAGGAAACGCAAATAACTAGCACCTTATATAATACCCTACCTGTATTAGTAGATGGCAAACTTGATCATTATATGGGAATGAAATTTATTCATATTCAAAGACTTCCTTTATCTAATGCTGGAATACGTTCATGTCCTGTGTGGAGCAAATCTGGTATGCATCTTGGTATCTGGAATGAGATAAATGTTTGTGTTGATAAGCGACCTGACAAACGCAACTCAACGCAAGTAATGGTTAAAGGAACTTTTGGGGCAACTCGAACCCAAGAAGGAAAAGTTATTAATATTCTTTGCCGCGAATAAATTTTAATTAAACAGAAAGATAATCATATGAAAGCAATCTATAATAACCAAACTAGCGAGAAAATTCCCTCTGGTATTGACGGAGCAGTATTAAGAACTGTTGCGGCATCTGCAAATATAATAGCAAGTAATTTAAAAAATAATAATTTAATTAATATGTTTTCTGTTCCTGCTAATGCCTATATTCGTGCTATCAAATTTTCTACAGAGAATTTAGGTAATATCGGCAAATATAATATTGGGGTTATGTATCAGCAACAAATTTATCCTAATTTATTTGCAGAAGATCTAGCTGTTTCAGGCGCAGTCGAAGAAAGCCAGTTAAGATTTGC
>CAZTUN010000031.1:0-14214 GCA_964616845.1 uncultured Rickettsiales bacterium
TGCAAGATTATGTTTATAGTTTTCTATGCTATCTTTAGCCTGAACTGCCAAATTATCACTTGCATTATTTACTAATTTTATAACATTATCTAAATATAGATATAAAATATTTAAGGCAACTATTTCAGCCATACTATTGAGGCTTATAAAGCTATTTGCGCCCTCATATGCTGAATAAACATTAAGCATTTTATAAATAGGTATTGAGGTGCTGTTAATTAGGCTTTTTTCTTCATTATTTAAGGCTTGATCACTTTGAATTTTAGCAACAATATTGCTTAAAATATCATAAATTCTTGCTTGAAAAGCATTATTGCTAGAAATATTTTGCTTTGCTGTAACCAGAACAGGATTTAAACAATCATCTAACTCATCACAAACCAAAACATCAATTGATCCTCCATCTAAGATAGCGCTAATAATTTGTCCATCATCTGCTTTGGCCGAAATATTACTAATCGAAACAGGATCATCATCATTAGAGCCTGCTCTTATAATTATAGTCCCCGTTAGCGTCATAAATAATTGCGCAAGATCAACATTATTGATCTTATCATCTCGAGATAAATAAGGAGATTTCTTCATTGCCTTCCACGCTAAATTTATATTATCTGCAGCAATATCACTAAACTGCCCATCACTATGATCATTTGTTTCATTGCGTTGTCCTTCAGCTCCACAACCATGCCGAGCTGCTGCGTAATCGGAGAATATTCCTTTGCTATTACCTATTGTTTCACAAACATATTTACTTGCCTGATCTTGTTTTGGCCATAATGACCCAACTAAGCTTGCCGCTTGCTCACAAGAATTAATACTACTATTATTTACCATTTGGGCTAATTGCTGTAATTCTGAAACTTTTCCAGCTATGACGGGACTTATTGTTTCTAAAGCTAATTGAAAAGCAAAGCTACTAGCATTATTTGCTATTGATTTCATCATCGCAACTAATTGATCGCTATTTACAAATGAAAAAGAGCCTGCAAATAAATCAATTCCTCCGCACCCTGCCCTTGCGCTAGGAAGTTGAATATTTGCTAATTGCAAATTAGTCGATCTAGTACGTGCATAAATATTACCTAAAGAATAATATCCTGCTGCCTGTCCTTGAAATGCGGTAGGTCCTGTAATATTACTACTCATGCCCATTTTATTCCAAAATGAACTCATATCTGATTCTAATGACCCTGCTAATCCCTCAAAACTAACTAACATAATTATTATAATTAAGGACATAGATATAATTTTAGTAATCACTTCCCACCTCCTTATTTAATAATAAATAAATGCGCTCTTTTAATTCTTGTTCACTAAGTAAGCCAAAACCAATAGGGGTAATATTTTTAGTTTTATTATCAAATAATAAAGTGGCAGGAACTGGATAATTATCTAGTCCTAGAGTATTAATTTGTCCTCTATTAATCAAACTATCTGGCCATTGCGGTATAATTATGCCATCTTGAGCAATGGCTTTAACCGTTATGTTATGAGCTTGAGCAAAAGATTTTAATATTGGGGTATAACCACGGCAAAACATACAATCTGAACGATATATATAAAATATTCCATAACGTTTAGCTAATTTAGCAAGATTATCATTTTCTTCATTTTTTCGCTTATCTAACCAGATTCTTTTCGCAATACTTGCTACAGGTCTGGTAAAATTATAATCTATCTCAGGTTTTTGCCATAAAACTCTCTGCCATTGATCTGCAAAACTTGATGCCATGTCCAATTGCTGACGTTGCAATCTTATATAATTTTCAACATTCTCTGCACTAGGATGTAAAACTGCTAAGGCTTTGCTTTCCGTTATTTGTTGTTTGATGGCAGAAAGTTTATCTAAAGCTTCTTTACTATTTTGAGGCTGATTATTTTCTATTTCTTTTTCGTCATTATCACAGTAAAAATGCCAGCCTAATTGATTACTTTGACAAAATTGGTCACCAGCTAATAATGGATAATGTACTATTATAGCCCCAATAAAAATAGCTCTACTTAATAATTTGCTTATTTTATTATATAAATTCATTCTTTATACCGCACAAGATCGTTTTGAATAACATTTTCAAGATTACTATGATCTAGCGGACGATAATTATTATAAATATCGCTAAATAATTCGCTAAAATCGATTTGCTGAAAATCTATGCTCTGAAATTGCGTAATAGAAAAAGCTTGGCAATTAGGTGATCTAACATCTCCCCAACCCATATGTAATTGGCTTCTTCCCGAAGCCTGAATCATTCTTGCTAATTTTGAGTCAAAACAACAATAGGTTTTTTTCTTTTCTAAACATCCGCCAAAGAAACTTTTATTTGAACAATAGCTTCCAATATAAACACATAAATTATTACTTTGATTTTGTTTTAATTGTTTTTCTCCCACGCTGCACGAAGCAAGACTCAAATCTTGCCCCCAACCATCATCTGCGCAACAATTATTAAAACCTAACATATCCTTATGACAGCTAAAATTTGTCCCATGAAATATACTAAGATCCTGATTTTTACTTATATTTTGTAAATGAGTAATAATATTAAATTTTGCTATAGAATCGGCAAAATTATCGTTTTTTTGCTTAGTAAATTCTTCGCATTCCCCACTTAAACAATAAATTTGCGTAGGACAAATCTTAACTGTAGCATTATCTGACTTATGGTTATTAGAATTAGGGCAAGAATATATTTCTTCACTATCTAAACATTTATCTTGTTGCGCAACTAAGCAATTACTGCTCTTATGAGTACAGTTTTTTTCTAAATTTTCACAATCAGAATTTATTTTATCATAGCATAAATATTGATAATCATATTGCCAACAATCTTTATAAATAGTTTGTCCTGCAATAATTTTTGTTTTTTTAGCTTCAAGGCAAGTTTGCTGATTTAAGCGGCAATTATTTTCTTGGTAAATCTTGCACTGACTAAGATTTAATTCATCTTTTACTAATGAAACTACGCTGTCTAATTCTATAATATTAGGATCGTTAGTAATTTTATCATTGCACTGATATTTATTACTATAATTTGCACATTTGCTATCATTATCATAGCTATTACATTGTGAAGATATTTGACTACAATTAGGATTATTTTCTAATTGCGAGCAGTAATTAGTATAATTATCATTTAGACAATTATAGTCATTTTTATATTGCCAACATTCTTGGTTAACTTCAACTCCATCTATTATTCTTGCTCCCCCTTTATCGAGACAAGTTTGACTAATTAAATTACAATTATCTGCTTGCGCAGCATAACTATCTATTAAATAAATCATGATAATCACTAGGAACAATTTTCTTGCCATGTCTTGCTCCAATTATTACAACATTTTTTTGTCTGGAAATTCGCTCTTAGCTTAATATCTAGGCTATAATTAAGAAATTTTGTATTACCTGCAACATTTCTAATCGTAATTATATTACTGCCTGTTTTTAAATAAGGACGCAAATCATAATAGCCATTATTATTTTGTACATATTGACAAGTATTAGACTCAAACCGAGCTCTCATAGTTGGACTGAAAAATATTGCACCATAAGTAAAAATCGTTATATAGCTAGGATTAGTTAAGAAATTGGAAATTTTGGTCGTAGAAAAAATCCCAGAGAAGGTTATATCACTTAATGCTCTTTGCGCCGCATAGTCATTTACTAATATATCTACATATCCATAGCCATTTAACCCAACTAGGGCAAATTCGCTTACTTGCGCTAAATTACCAATATTAAACTTAATTGTTCCTGTAGTTTGCTCACAATCATTGTTATTCAAATTAACCACATGGTTAGTTGGCGCAAGATGTAAATTTATATTTCCTCTATAATTATCAATTTTCAAATTTGCTGAAATAAAACTTGGCTGCAAACTCTCACCACACTCAGAAAATACACTACATGTTAATAATAAATTATTAACACAAGTTTTATGCTTAATTATTCGCTCTTGCTTACATTGATATTGATAATTAGTTTTAAAAACAACATCTTGATTTACTAAACAATTATTGCTAGTTGTGTTTATCATATTGTCACAACTATGAATTTGCTGCAAATTATCTTGATTAAGATCAACATTATAACAACTTTTCTCATAGCTATAATTATTTAAAATTTCTTCCTGCTTGGCATTATTTTCTATTTGCGTAGAATTAGTTATAAATTTTTCCTGCTGATTAATATGAAATTGTCCTCTTACTGACATATTTTGCGTAATAAAATTTGCTGTAGGATTAGTTATTAATTGCTCTTTGCCTAAAGTAATTAAATCATTATTACTATAATTTTTAGCTGGCTGATTTTTTGTATAATTTGGTATGAAATTCATAATATCGTCAGAACTTGTCGCTTTACTGACTTTATTATTTAACTTTGTTGTCAATTCCTTGGCCTGACTAATATTATTTTGTTGCGCCAAAATATTTTTAGCTGATAATATTAAACATACAATAAGGAAAAAATACAAGCTGGGCATTATTGTCTTCCTTCTAATTTATTCAATAATTCCTTGGCTTGCTCTTTATTATAAAAGCTATTTTGATAAAATTGATTTAACGCATAACTCAAACTAACATTACCTTGTATGCGATCATGTATTGGAGTATTTTGACAATCTTGTCCTAAACATTTGCTTGGTTTAAAACTACATAAGACAAAACTTGGAACTTTATCTATCGCAAAAAGTTTAAATGATTTTGGATCAATAATGACAGGAATTTTTTCTTTAGATAATGAAGCAATAAATTTTGTTGTTGATAAGATGGATCCTGCAACCATACCGCGCAAGATTAAAACACCATTTACTTTTGCAACATCTTCTGCCAACTGTTTAAGTGAATTAGACGGCATAGAATTAGAAATAAACACTCGCAGTTGAGGTAAATTTTCTTCACCGATATTTGCTTGTCTAATTTGCTTATTTGCCTGAGCAATATTAGTTATAATTTCTTGACTATAGCTTGATCTTATAAAAAAAGCTATTGTCCCTAATATAATTAAGCTTATCAATTTATAAAACACAACAATTCCTTTTTCGCCAAATTAACCAACCAAAATTTTCTCCTTTAATCGGAATTTGCTTATATGCCTCATATAAGGTACTGGTGCGCCCCAAAGGATTACAAGCAAATGTACCATTTGCTGCTACAGGATTAATTATTTCCGAACGATATTGGCTTTTTCTCATAATAGGCATAATATAAGGACTACACATCGCCTCTTGTCCTGTTGTACCAAGCAATAATCCTTGACGATGTAATTTATATGCCATTCTTTCAGTCGCCAATAAACTTGACTGAATTGCTCCAACTTGTTGTTGAATATGTCCATTCATAGGGTAAACTCCTCCTTGGCAACCTGCGCACCAAAATAATGAATCTAATGGCAGTCCAATTGTTGCCGCCGCACAATCAGCAGCACAAGCTGCTTGTGCTATAGGATTGGCAAATAATATAACTTCTGGATTAAGCAAAAGACTCAGCTCGTCATCTTGCCATAAAGGATCTAATTCACTTAAATAGGCTAATTTAAAACCACTAAAATTTAAACAAGAAAAATCTGTAAAGAGATTTAACAACGCAAGTAAAGGATAATTATACCAATGAACATGCCATGATGCCGCTCCGCGATAAGTTCTATTATGGCTATAATCTCTTCCTATATCAACTCCAGCATCTAAACTTAACCCTCCCATATTAACAAAACAAAATGCCTCCCTTGTTACATCAGTAATATAACTTGGTTCCCAAAAGCCTACTGCAATTCCTATTCTTGGAATGGGAACGCCACAGGCACAAATTGGTGAGGTAGGATTATCTTTTGTATCTTTGCGCGATCCATTGGCAGAAATTTCCGTTGCCCCAATTGACAAGGGAAATAAACAATCCCAACAAATATCTGTTAGTGGATTAATAAAATTACCCGTACAATTGTTAGAATAAGCAGGAAAATTAAACCATATTAATATATTTAATATTATTAATAATTTACTAATTGACTTCATAGCTCTATCTCACTTATTTGGAGCATCAAATCATGCTGTTCAATTAAAGCTGGATTTTGCTTTAGTCCAAAATGATTGCTAATTATGCCATCTTGATCAAAATAAAAAGGTATTTTAAATTTTTGCATTAAAGCAATTGGGTTGCCTGAGGTAAGAATTATTTTAACTTTTTTATCATATTGATTATATTTAGTGATTGCCCAATCTAGCTGGGCTAAATCATTGCCCTGAATAAAAATTAAACGATTATTTAAATTAATATAACTAAGCGGATTAAGTTTACTACCTGCCTTGGCAATAAATATGCCATGATCATCAACTATATCTTGCCCTATAGTTATTGAAGGATCAAATAACCAACTTCTTGGTTTTTTAGTTGGGCTTATTCCCTCTATAGCCACAAAATTAGTTAAAGAGTCTTTAACTTGTGCAATAATATTTTCTTTTAATTTATTTAACTTACCTTGTTGTTCTAATTGATTAATATGAGCTTTAATTTCTTCTAACATATCTTTTTCATTAATTTGATATATTGCACCAAAAGTTCCTAAATCCTTAGCCAATCCTTTAGAAAAAAGGATAGGCGCGACCAACAACATGGCTCTTACTAATCCAACCAATTTCTTCATATCGAGAATCATAACTATCTATATGTGGGGAATAGGCAAAAAAATAATCTTTATTAATTCTGCCAGAATGACTTGCTTTAAGTGGATAACCTTTTTGGCTTAAAGTTTTTATTTTACCTAAATATTGATGATTAATATAAAGCTCATGATGATGTATCTTAACTAAATCACCTTCTAAGCCTGCAACTTGTTTTACAAATATGTTATTTTGATAATAAGGATTATTGGGTGAGATAAAGGCAAAATATTGTGATTTTTCTTTAGGAATTTGCCATTTATCTACAATGAATAATTTATTAGGTAATGAATTGGTAATATTAATTAATATTAGGTAACGCTGATAAATATAACAACTCAGAATAACTCCTATAATAAGTTCGAGCAAGAGATAGAGATAAACTCGTCTTTTCATGACTATTTCTCCCTTGCAGAATTAATATTCTCACTAATAATATTAGTAATATCATCAGCACCTATAATATTTTGCTTATTGGTAAATATAATAACATTATTTTGTAGCGAATAATTATCTAAAGCCTTTAAGATTTTTTCTGCTAAATTCTGTGCATCTGTTTCTAATTTCTTAGGATCGCTAATTTTATCTTGAGCAGAGGCATGAATATTCTGGCTTAATTTTTTTATATCTAAAGTTACAATATTGCTATTACTAACAATAAGATAATTATTAACCAAAATAACCGTAATAAAAGAAAGCGTAATTGTGAGAGCAGCGTTTAGTATTATTATATAACTTATTTTCATATCTATCCTTTATTAATATTTTTTGCGTTAATTATATTATCGGCAAGATGGGTAATCGCCTCGCTTAAAGAACAACCTTGTTCTAATAATTTTTGCACTAAGTTAAAATCGCTGCCCTTAGAGCTATATAAAGCAATTGAGTACGGATCGAGTAATAATCTACCTATGCTATAGCCTGAAGGTCCACATATCATTACCTCTGAATATTGCCTATCAACTGTGCGTAAAGATTTGAGCATTTCTTCCATTTTCTCATCCATATATAAACGCTCCATTTTACGTATTTGTTCAATTGATTCTTTTTTTTGTGCTAAGAGGCAAACCCAATCTGTATTTTCTATAGCCGCAGTTGCTGCACTATTTTTGTAATAATCATTCATTGATTGAGTTCCCGTCACAATATTACCGTTATATTTACGCGCTCTTCTTGCCAGACCTTCAATAAATTCTCCAGTTGCCTCTCCATGCAGCAAGTCCCACGCCTCATCAATAATCAAAGAGATATTTTGTTTTCTTCCCCCATGATACATTGACTCTGAAACCAAAAACATCAATAGCATCATGACTATAGCTTGCAGATCTTTCTTATTTTTAAGTTCTGCTAATTCAAAAACCGTTAATTGCCGATCAGGAAATAGATTGGCTTTGCCAATAAAAAAATGAGCATAAATACCATTATCAATATAAGGCGATAACATCATCGCCAGATCTTGTGCTCGAGGATCATCAAGATCACGTAAATATTTAGCAACTAAACTAATATCTGCATTATTTTGTTTTAAATTCCAAGCATAGCTTACGCCCTTTTCAATATAGGCATTTTCAATATCACTAGTTTTTTCAACCGCTCGGCACATTTGGCGAATTATCATATTGATCATTTTTATGACATCTGCACGATAAGTACTATTATCGGCAAAATTAGAAGGAGAAATAATCGAAAAAGGATTAATACATAACTTACTTGTGCTGCTAAATTCAATAAATTGTCCACCCTGAATAAGGCAAGAATTCATAAATGATCTACCATCATCAATAACAAATATTCTTCCTCCCTTACCTAATAACGAAACAACATAATCTTGCATGAATACAGATTTGCCGCTACCTGACTTACCAATTACCGCAACATTATAATTACCCTCTTGATTATAAAAAGGATCCCAGTAAAAAGGCTGCCCTCGCCTACCAAATAATAACATACATGGACTTAAGCTACCTTTATATTCTCCTTGTAAGGGTGCTATATTGGCACAAGTCCAAGAAATCATATTTTTACTGCGACCAAGCCTGACTAAATCATCTGCCAAACCTTGACTAAGATTAAATGGTAAACAAGCAAGGAAACTTTGTAACTGAACAAATTTATCTTTAGCCAATAACCAACCATTAGCCTTATAGAGCGATCTTAAAACTTGTTCACAATGATCCATGCGTTCTTTTTGTGCATAAAGAACAATTTGATAAAAAGTTTTAACTAATTTTTGCCCTTGGTTTAATTTATCTACTACAAATTGCCAATCACGTTGCTTCTTATAAATAGATGGCATATAGCGCGCAAGACCAGTTCCTGCTTGTTGTGTTGCTCGTGAAGCTTTGAAAAAAGCCTTAGATTGTTCTTTTGCCTCATCATTTAAGGTTATGGCAAATGAAATAAGAAAGGGGCAAGGTATTTTAAGGAAATCTGACATAGTATCGCCAATCAAATCTGCCATATCCCATTGTCCCCAAAACTCCGGATATTGTCTTGGTGTAAAACATCTTACTTCAATTTCTGATTGATTAAATTGCAAATAATCTGATTCTATTGTCAAACTATTTTCAGGATTAGTGATTTGTAAGTGAATCAAATCATAAGGATTATATATAATTTCCTCACGCTGATATAATGGGGCAGGATCTACTAATTCTGCTATAAACTTAATAAAGTCATTTGGCTGGGTAATTATGGTATGAATATTAATAGTTTTTAAACTAGTTTGAATAGTTTGCCTTAATCTTAAGATTTCTGCGCTATTTTTTTTATTTAAAATACCAGGCAGCGATACTGCTATAAATAACCGAAAATTTCGTATTAAATATGGCGAACTATTAAATAACGAATTCCAATTAGCATCCTTTATATAGTCACGTCGTTTAGAACTTAAAAAATCATAAATTTCTCTTTCCTTATCTTTACGTAATTTTTGCCAATCATCAATAATTGTAGATATGTTTGGACTTGCCCAGTTTATAAATTGCACCGTACATTCAGTAGGAACTCCATCGGTAATCATACCTGTAAGCAAGTTTATTGTATCACTATTTGCGCCAACTAAAGGGGTCGCCTCTAAAATAAACCCAAAACTATTATTATTAATAAAGAGTAAATTATCTTCATCAAATATTCGATACGGCAATAAAGATGATAAACTATCTGCTATCGCCATTTTATAATCAGACTCTGCTAATTGCTGTTCTGCAAAATAATTGGCAAATAAGTTTTTAAGTAAAGAGCTCATGGTTTAATGATCCAATTATTATCTGCTTCTATAATGTAAATAATACTTGCTTCATGAAGATTGCCTTCATGATCAATATAAGGAGCAAACCATAATCTTGCTATTTTCTCACCCTGTCTTTTGGCTATGGATAAGCTTTTTGGCTGCTTTTCTATTGTTAAATTTTCTTGCTCATTAGATGGTTTTATTTTGTTATTTAGATTAATTAAATTATTATTTTGCTGAGAGGATATATTGCGTTTTACTATGTCTGACTTACTAATAGTATGACAAATTTTTCCCCTGACCGCAGGACAGTCCCATTCTGTTTCAATATTTGACCTACAGCCCGTAACTAAGACTAATAGATATAAATAAAATATAATGCTAATTTTTAACTTCATTAGTAAATACCTTATTTTTAGAATTGCTCGAATTGATATTTGTTTTTTCTCTGCCATCAAGATAGACTCCCTCTTCAAAAACCAGTTCAACCTTTAATCCATTTGCAACAGTTACAACTGGTTGATATTGTTCTGCTCTTTTTATTAAATAGTCGGCTAGGCGGTCGCTGGACTTACTTACTCCCCTACCTAGACCTTGACCCATTACCTGATCATTACTTGGTTGTTCTACGGCAACCCCTCCTGATATGGTTGCAGCAGGCGATAATCTACTTGCTACTCCATCTCCTAAACCGCCAATAAGTCCTGCACCAAAACTTTTGGCGATAAGATTGCCTTCTCTACTAACAACAATACCCCTTACTCCTGCCTTACCTAATCCTGCTACATAGCCTTTAACATTTATTTGCACTATATGATCTTGATCTTGAGATCAGGTCATTTTTAACAATCTGATAAAAACCTTTTCACTACTTAAATCGCCATAAGCCGCCCCTGTTACCAAACAACCTTCTATGTCTGTCTTATGAATAATATCGCCCTTAGATGCGCTGATTGCTTGATCTGTGATCCTAAATAACATTGGTCTTGGATCGGATTGCGAACTTATCCCAACCGAAGCATCAACTCCCGAGATAATAATTGCAGGAGCATAACTGCCGGAAGGCAAATAATTTTTACTGCTTAAACTAGATATTTTGTCATCTTCTTCATTGTTTTCATTAACAAGATTAGCATTTATTTCTTCAATTTTTTGTGGCAAAGCGTTTAATATTTTTTTAGCAGATTTATTTTTAGTATTTTCTCCTACCGCTAAAAAAGGATTTGTCGGCGGCACGTCACCTAAACCATTATGATCTTGCGATTTAATATTGATATTTTCTTGTATATTATAATTATTAGGCAAGGGATCGATAAGCTTCTTATGCTGCAAATTTTCTAGATTTTGAGAAGCAAGATTTTCCTTATTCTGCTTTAAACTCCGCAAATTTTCATTTAGCTCATTAATGGTTTGACGTAATTTATTATATTGCAGCTTTTCTTCACCCAATTGCTGCTCTAATTTATCAATCCTTCCCTCAGAACGTTCAAGCCAACGATCTTCTTCTTTGATGTTTTGCGAAGGATCTTGAATAATTATTTTATTATTTGCTTTTTTTGCAGTTCTTATTTTGCCATGATTAACAATCAATAATACTAAAAAACTTAGCACAAATAATGCTATTATAGTAACAATTAAAAGCAAATATTGTCGTTTCTGTCGCAAATTAACTGATATAAGTTTTTTCATTCTTATAATGCCTCCTTAATAATATAAAGAAGCCCTGTTTCTTTATAAGCTAACTTTTCTTGAGGCGAACTTACTAATACTACTGACTTATTATAAAAATTTTCTTCTCTAATAATAAAATCCGTTTTATTGAGATTGCATATCTCATATACTTCTCCGATATAATTACGTCCTACTAATTGCTTAATTCTTTTTAGTTTTATCTTATTATTTGCATCATATTTTTCTAATTTATCGCTAATTAAATTATAAGATTTATCATTTTTATCTAATGCTAATAATTTATATAATTCAATTAATTGCTTATTATAAACATCGTTGCTAACTTGCTCTGCCTTTGCAAGTTTTAAACTAACTGAATCATTTTTTATAAAAATTTGTTCAGAAGAAATTTCTTTAGGTTCTAGTAATAATTTATAAGTAAAATTTTTCTCTGTAATAAGAAATAGGTTAATTTTCTTATTATCTTCTGCGGTTGATTTAATATAAATATCGCCTAATTTTTCATCAATATTTGCAGTAAATTCTCCTTCATTTTTTTTAACCGCACGAATCCTATCGCCAATCGTATGAATGCGATTTAATTCTTGCTTGGCAATAAAAGCATTAATCTCTGCACCGTCATCTGCTGCTTTTATTTGATTTGCTCTAGGCTTTAACGGCGCAGCTAATATTATAATTATTAGCAATTTTATGAAATTATTTTTGCTCATGCTTTTTATCCTTAAGTGCAATTTCTCTAAAACTTAGTAAATGAAATTTACTCCCATGATAGCTAAACCCAATACTATAAATTTTACTCTCACAACTAGTTTGTATCGTGCCGATATAACTGCAAAAATTACCTGAAATTTTTGCTAATAATTTTTCATTATCTACTTCAATAATAGTAGGATAAAAAATTGTACTAAGTCGTCTTTTGACTAAATCATCACCTACCCTAGTTAATTCTTCTTTTAAGCGACCATAATTTTCAGGATCTGCCATTTTTAGAATTGTTTCATTAACGTAACTAATATTATGCGGACTACGATTAAGCATCGTTGTAACAACATCTCTTGCCATATCTTCAATATAACTATTGGAAAGCGTCTTATTGGTAATTTTATAACTTCCCGAAATAAGACTAGGTAAAATAATTGTCGTAGTTTGGTGCGATTGTAGATATATGGTCAAAATAAGATTAGTTGGCACGCTAATTAAGGCAATAATCATAAATAAATTACGCCATTTTATATTGCTTGCTAATAGCTGCAAATTATTACTCAAATACATATAATTTAACTTTGCTTTAGAAGATTAACTAAATATAAAAACGAATATGCGAGGGAGGCGTATTAACGAGCTTAATAATTTTTGCAGGATAAAACCAATAAATCGCAAATATTATAGTACTAATATGACCATTCCTTTTTAGCTTAACCCAAAAAATATACCCACTACAGCTTATTATAATTCCTAGAAAAATATGACTTGCCAACAAAGAGATAACTATTGGAGTAACTAAAATCATTGCCTCGTCTAATGTCCAAAATAACCAACGCTCTGGCTCATCAAGATATTGCGGAATGTAAAACTCCTCATTGGCTGGCATAACGCCTCCTTTACATAATGAAAAAATATTAGAAGAAAAATTATTAAATTAGAGCAGTTATACCTGCGGTAACAATCGTAGTACCAAGACCTGCCACTATGCCAATGCCTAATGCCCCAGCAATTGCTACGGGATTAAATTTTAATACCGATCCTATTAAAGCAAAGCCTAAGGCTGTAATTGCAATTACTTTACCTAATCCACCATTAATCATATTGGTTAAAGTTGTTTCAACCGCACTAAATTGATCAGAACCAGTACCACTCCAACCTAAAAACGGTGTAGATATAACTAACAATATTATGAATATTGCAATTAATTGTTGCCTAAATTGATTTTTATCGTTTAATTTTGTCTTATACATTTTTTTATATCCTATCTCTTTTGATTTTTTATAATTTTTTATTATCCCCCCATAATTTCATTTATTAGGCAGATAATTTTTTGCCATGTCGTACAATTTCCTCCATATTATTGATTATTATATCAATTGATTGCCGCACATTACCTTGTTGGTCTTTAAAATCTACCTGACGTAATTTACCCTCTATTCTAATTAGAGCTCCTTTTTTAAGGCTTGTTGCCTCTTGTATAATCGGCTTATTCCAACTAACGCAACGAAACCAATTAACTTCCCCATTTTGCCATTTCTTAGTTGTGATGTTTAATATTCTAGAATGCACCGCAAGACTCATCACCACATAACTATTATTTGCATCATTTTTACTATGCAGCTCTGGATCAGCCCCCAAATTACCTTTTAATATAACTAAATTAGTCATTATTATTCTCCCTATATCTGCGTTATATGCTATTTAATTACAAAATGGTGCATTGCCACTACTCTTACACAACCCTTCATTAGTTGTTTGACTTGTTAGTGCATTTTATGGTATCTAGCATCATAGTTATGTAATATTACATAGAATGCACTGTGTCTTACTATGTATTCTATGCAACTAGACATATAACATGTTGTTTCACTAATAATCAAGAGGTAAATTAAAATGAGAGCAACAGGAATAGTAAGAAGAGTTGATGATTTG
>CAZTUN010000031.1:14224-15231 GCA_964616845.1 uncultured Rickettsiales bacterium
ATGATAATAGTGCTGTGCGCAAAACTATAATCTTCCCTAAACATCTATGGGCACGTATTGAGGAATTTAATAAAACATTTTTATTCCCAAGCGATGTATCTGCGGCACGTTTCTTGATCAGCTACGGACTTAGAACTAATCCAATAAAATTAGATACTCGTTATCCTGAACAAGATACTCGCATGTACTTAAATTTATCTGCTGCTCTATGTAACGAAATTAGCAATTTTAGATTTCAACATCGCTTAGATGCAGAACGTGACGCTATATTAATGCTGATCGATCAGGGTTTAAAAAACCTTTATGATAGTCTTGCTCCAAATAAATAACTAAGCTTGAAGCTTTAAGACTGTATTTCTAAAAAAAGACTGATCATCAATAAATGTGGTCAGTCTTTTGTTTTTTAATAAGCAGTTTTTAAAAAGCTGCAAAACTTTAATAAATTAAGTATTTACTTGCAAAAAACCCTGTTTTGCTTTATTATACAGCCCTAAAAAGCAATAGAGAGAAAATATGTTATTGGACAAAATAAATTCATTCTTTAATGGTATATCTGTTGTTTCACAAGAACAACTATTGCAAATTTTTGGCGCACTTGACGCTACGCAAGCAGAATATTATACAAACGCTTTAGTAAAACTAGAAAATTTAAAATTTAAAGCAAAAAAAATAACATCTGTTAAAAGTTGTAATCATTACTTGTTAGTCTTAAAAAATTTACTCGACAACATAGATTTTTTAAGCCTAGTTATCACCCAAAAAGGTCAACATGCCTATGTAAATGCTCAAGGAGAACAAATAATGGGCTTAGGTATCTTGACTGTAGAAAATATATTTTCTTTTATTAATGGAAGTCTCTATGATGTCCCAACTACTCTCATAAAAATGACAGATAATTTAAGTATAATCCTAGAACTTATAACTCTAGAAGGAAAAGTGGTTATTAACCCCTTAAATAATGAGCAAATTCAAGGTACAAGGGTAGGAGATCTTCCCAAGAAATTGGT
>CAZTUN010000032.1:0-7507 GCA_964616845.1 uncultured Rickettsiales bacterium
TACGTGAAGGTGGCAGAACTGTTGGTGCTGGTGTAGTTTCTAAGATTATTGAGTAATATACTTAAGAATTAATAGAAAAAAGGGCAGTAATTTACATAAATATATGGTTTTATTGCCCTTTAATTAAGGTTATAGGAGCGTAGCTCAATTGGTAGAGCACCGGTCTCCAAAACCGGGGGTTGGGGGTTCGATGCCTCTCGCTCCTGCCAGTGTCGGTTCTTTTACTAGGCATTAATTAATTGAAAAATCTAGAAAAAACTAAATATTTCAATTAAAAAGTAAGATTTTTTATAGAACTTGTTGATTTTTGGAAAAAAATGAGTAAAACATCGCCAGCAGAGTTTATACGTCAAGTTAGGCAAGAAGCTTCGAAAGTTACTTGGGGTACCCGTAAAGAGACTTTTTCTTCAGCAGGGGTGGTTCTAGTAATGATCTTGGTGGCAGCGTTATTTTTTTGGTTATCTGACTTGGTTATATTTAATGTAATACAGGTAATATTAGGTTTGGGGAGATCTTAAATTGACTACATATAATTGGTACATATTACAAGCGCAGTCAGGAAATGAGAAGAAAGTTGCTCAGGCAGTACGTGAGGCTATAGAGCGTGCTGGTATATCTGATCATGTCGAAGAAATAGTAGTTCCAGTTGAGAATGTTGTTGAGGTAAAAAAAGGTAAAAAGATAAATACAGAGCGTAAATTCTTCCCAGGTTATATTCTTATGAAAATGAGAATGGATGATAGAATATGGCAGATAGTAAAAAATGTTCCTAAGGTTAATGGTTTTTTGGGTGGAAAAGGTAGACCACAAATTATATCTGACCTAGAAATATCTAGAATTTTAAGACAAATGAAAGAAGGTGTTGATAAACCTAAACATATTGTTTCATTTGAAGTTGGTGAAACTGTTCGTATAAATGATGGACCTTTTGAGTCTTTTGTTGGTGTTGTTGAAGGTGTAGATGAAGAGAAGACAAAATTAAAAGTTTCTGTTTCAATATTTGGACGCAGTACTCCTGTAGAGTTAGAATTTTCTCAGGTGGAAAAGGAATAGATATTGTAATTTTTTAGTTTAAATTTAATTAACTTGATTTGAGGATAGTAAAGAGAAATGGCTAAGAAGATTGTTGGATATGTAAAGTTGAAAATTCCTGCTGGGCAGGCTAATCCATCTCCGCCAGTAGGACCTGCTTTAGGACAAAGAGGGTTAAATATAATGGAGTTTTGTAAAGCGTTTAATGCTGCTACTCAGCCTATGGGAGTTGGTACTCCTATACCTGTGGTAATTACAGTGTTTTCTGATAAAAGCTTTACTTTTATTACAAAAGCTCCTCCGGCTTCTTATTTGATCCAACAAGCTGCTAATATAAAACAAGGTTCTAAAGAAACTGGTAAAGTTTTTGTTGGTAAGGTTAAACGTTCTAAATTACGTGAAATTGCTAAAATTAAAATTGCGGACATGAATGCTGTTGATATTGAATCTGCAATAAGCATGCTTGCTGGAACTGCAACATCTATGGGTGTTGAAGTTGAAAATGATGAGAAATAACATAGAGGTAAATTAAATGAAAAAGCTAGGGAAAAGACTTAAAGCGGATTATTCTAGAGTTAACTCAGAAAAATTATATAGTTTGGACGAAGCTGTTGAGTTGTTAAAGTCTTCTCAGCCAACTAAATTTGATCAGACTGTTGAAGTTGCGATCAATTTAGGAATTGATACTCGTCAATCTGACCAGATGGTTAGAGGATTGCTTTCTTTGCCTAACGGCACAGGTAAAACTGTAAGAATAGCTGTTTTTGCTAAAGGTGCAAAAGCTGAAGAGGCACAAAAAGCTGGTGCTGATATAGTAGGTGAAGATGAACTTATTGATCAGATTAAAGCTGGAACGATTAATTTTGACCGTGTTATAGCTACTCCAGACTTAATGGCTAAAATCAGTCAGGTAGCAAGAATATTAGGTCCTAAAGGCTTAATGCCAAATCCTAAGCTTGGTACTGTTACTAATGATGTTGCTAAAGCTGTAAAAGATGCAAAAGCTGGTCAAGTTGAATATAAAGCTGATAAATTTGGTATAGTTCAAGCTGGCGTTGGTAAAATGTCGTTTGATGCTAAAAAAATAAAAGAAAATATAACAGCTTTAATCCAAGTGATACAACAATCAAGACCTTCTGGTGCTAAGGGTGTGTTTATTAAACGCATTAGTATCAGCTCGACTATGGGTGTTGGTTTAAAACTAGATACTAGTGCTTTAGTTTCTGGTGGCTCTGTAGCTAGCGCATAAAGAATTTTTTAGGAGTTAATGACGTGAACAGAAATGAAAAAAAAGTAAATATAGAAACTTTAAGAGAGCATTTTAATAATGCTGGTTCTGTAGTAATTACTCATTATATGGGTCTTACTGTAGAGCAAGTTACTAAATTACGTAAGGCTGCAAACAAAGCTGAAACTACTTTTGTGGTAGTAAAAAATAGGCTTGCAAAAATTGCAGCGAAAGAAACTCCTTACGAGAGTTTATCTGATAAATTTGTTGGACCTACTGCGATTGCATTTTCAAAAGATGCAGTAACAGCAGCAAAACTTATTGACGAATTTGCAAAGGATAACGAACAACTCGTTATTCAGTGTGGTTCCATTGCCGGTCAAAATTTGGACGTTAATGGAGTTAAATCACTTGCAAAATTGCCTTCTCTCAACGAGTTGAGGGCAAAGCTTGTGGGTATGTTAAATACCCCAGCACAGCGTATTGTTGGTGTATTGCAGGCGCCTGCAAGGCAAGTAGCTGGAGTTACTGGTGCTTATTCTAGGAAAACTGAAGAAGCAGGAGCTTAAATTTATTTAGGCTTTTGTTACTAAAGATCTTAGATACTTAAAGTATTAGTAAATTACTGTAATTTTAATTTTTATGTTTAATGGTGAATGAGGAACTAAAATGGCTAATTTAGCACAAATAGTTGAAGAACTTTCTGGTTTAACAGTATTAGAAGCTGCTGAGCTTTCAAAGCTTCTAGAAGAAAAATGGGGTGTTTCTGCCGCAGCTCCTGTAGCTGTAGCGGTAGCTGGTGGTGGCGCTGCTGCTGCTGCTGCTCCTGAGCAAACTGAATTTAGAGTAGTATTGAAAGATTCTGGTGATAACAAAATTAACGTTATTAAAGAAGTTCGCGCTATAACTGGTTTAGGTTTGAAAGAAGCTAAAGATCTAGTTGAGAAAACTGGTGTTATCAAAGAAGGCGTTGCGAAAAAAGATGCTGAAGAAATGAAGAAAAAATTAGAAGCTGCGGGTGCAAAAATAACACTAGAGTAGTTTCTATGGTTTCTTACCAAGATACATCTATAAATATACAAATTATGCAATAGGGGCGAATCTGATGCTGGTACGCCCTTGTGCTGTTTCTTTCTCTTAAGATTATTTGTTGTAGATTATTTTGGTATTTTATTATTATCTTTTAAAAAATAATTTTTAAAGAAATAATAAAATTATGTTGATATTGTAAGGTCGTCTTTTTTTTAAAAGTTTTAGTGAAAATAGGGAATTAATATGAATTATCCTTTAACAGCCAGAAAACGTATGCGTAAAAGATATGGTAAGATTGCTCAAGTAACAGAGATGCCAAATCTTATTGAAATACAAAAAAAATCTTACGAATCTTTTTTGCAAATGGATGTTGATGCTGATTCGCGCCTAAACACTGGTTTACATTCTGCTTTAAAATCAGTTTTTCCTATTTCCGATTTAGCTAATACAGCTACCTTAGAGTATATAAAATATAGTTTTGATAATCCTAAATATGATGTAGATGAGTGCCGTCAGCGTGGTTTAAATTTTGCAGCTCCGTTGAAGGTAACATTAAGATTAATAGTTTGGGATATTGATCCAGATACGGCTTCTAGAGAAATAAAAGGCATTAAGGAACAAGATGTTTATATTGGTGATGTTCCACTAATGACTGAAAATGGTACTTTTATTATTAATGGTACTGAGAGAGTAATAGTTTCTCAGATGCACCGTTCTCCAGGAGTATTTTTTGATCATGATAAAGGTAAAACTCATAGTTCAGGAAAATTTTTATTTTCTGCAAGAATTATTCCTTATCGTGGTTCATGGTTAGATTTTGAATTTGATTCAAAAGACCTTGTTTATTTTAGAATAGATCGTAGACGTAAAATTTTGGTTTCAACACTTCTTCGTGCTCTTGGATTATCTACTCGTGAGATATTAGATACTTTCTATAGCAAATTAGTGTATAAGAAGCATAAAAATGGCTGGGTTACTCCTTTTGATGTTGAGCGTTACAAAGGTCAGCGTATCAATAAGCCAATCATTGATGCTTCTACTGGTAAAGTTGCTGTAGAAGAGGGTATAAAAATAACTGCTAAAGTTATTAAACAATTACAAAAAGATAAAGTTGAAAAACAGTTACTAAGTGACGAAGACATTTTAGGTAAGTTTTTAGCAGAAGATTTCGTTGATCAATCAAGTGGCGAAATATTATTAAATGCTGGCGATGAAATAACTAAAAATGCTTTAGAAATTTTAATTGATAATCAAGCAAAAGAGATAAAAGTTCTTGATATTGACGGTATTTATGTAGGACCTTATATACGTAATAGTATGTTTGCTGACAAAAATACTTCATTTGAAGAGTCAGTACTTGAGATATATAAAGTTATGCGCCCTGGTGAACCTACTACTGTAGAATCAGCAGATGCATTATTTAAAAGCTTATTTTTTGATAAAGAACGTTACGACTTATCAGCAGTAGGTAGAGTAAAAATCAATGCTCGTCTTGGCTTAAATCTTCCTGAAGAATTTGGAATACTTAGCCGAGAAGATATCCTACAAATAATAAAAATGTTGGTAAACCTAAAAGATGGTCAAGGCGAAATAGATGACATTGATCATTTAGGCAATAGAAGAGTTCGTTCAGTTGGAGAATTAATGGAAAACCAATTTAGAATTGGTTTGGTAAGAATGGAACGTGCTATAATAGAGAGAATGAGTTCTGTTGAAATAGATACTGTTATGCCTCATGATTTAGTTAATTCTAAATTATTAGTAGCGGTATTAAGAGAGTTTTTTGGTTCTTCGCAATTATCTCAATTTATGGATCAAACTAATCCTTTAGCAGAAATTACACATAAACGTAGGCTTTCAGCTTTAGGACCTGGTGGTTTAACTCGTGAACGTGCTGGATTTGAAGTTCGTGACGTACATCCAACTCACTATGGTCGTATATGTCCGATTGAGACTCCAGAAGGTCCAAATATAGGTTTGATAAATAGTTTAGCTACTTACGCAAACATAAACAAATATGGTTTTATAGAAACTCCTTACCGTAAAGTAATAGATGGCGTGGTAACTGACGAAGTGGTTTATTTATCTGCAATTGAAGAAGGTAAATATACTATAGCTCAGTCTAACGTTGAGCTAACTTCAGATAATAAATTTGTAGGTCAGTTAGTTTCTTGTCGTTGTAACGGAGATTTCATTTTAGCAAAGCCTTCTGAAATTGAGTATATGGACGTTTCTCCTATGCAGTTAGTTTCGGTTGCAGCTTCACTAATTCCTTTCTTAGAAAATGACGATGCTAACCGTGCATTGATGGGATCAAACATGCAACGTCAAGCTGTGCCATTGCTAAGATCTACAGCTCCATTAGTTGGAACTGGTATTGAAGCAGCGGTAGCTAAAGATTCTGGTGTTGCAGTAGTCTGTCGTCGTAGTGGTATTGTTGATCAAGTTGACTCAACTCGTATAGTTGTACGTACAGAAGATCACCGTTCTGGTAAAGGTAATGATGCACTTGGCGTTGATATATATAATCTATTAAAATATCAACGTACTAACCAAGATACTTGTATTAACCAAAGACCTATTGTAAAACCAGGTGATGTTGTTAAAAAAGGCGACATTATTGCTGATGGTCCTAGCACAGATTTAGGAGAATTAGCTCTTGGACGCAATGCTCTTGTAGCGTTTATGCCTTGGAATGGTTATAACTATGAGGACTCGATCTTAATTTCTGAGCGTATTGTAAAAGAAGACGTATTTACTTCAGTTCATATTGAGCAATTTGAAGTAGTTGCAAGAGATACACGCTTAGGACCTGAAGAAATTACTAGAGATATACCAAATGTTGGAGAAGATAGTTTAAGACATCTTGATGAGATTGGTATAGTTCATGTTGGTGCTGAGGTAAAAGCAGGGGATATATTAGTTGGTAAAGTTACTCCTAAGAGTGAATCGCCAATGACTCCAGAAGAGAAATTATTGAGAGCGATATTTGGTGAAAAAGCTTCAGATGTTCGTGATTCTTCATTACGTGTTTCTCCAGGAGTTCAAGGAACAGTTGTAGAAGTAAGAGTATTTTCTCGTCGTGGTATCGAGAAAGACGAGCGTGCTCTTGCTATTGAACAACAAGAAGTTGAACGTTTAGCTAAAGATCGTGATGATGAATTATTAATTTTACATGGTGACATTTATAAACGTTTAAGAAATCTATTAAAAGGTAAGGAAGCTAAATCTGGTCCAGAAGGATTTAAGAAAGGAAAAATTACCGATGAGTTTTTAGATTCGGCTAGCAATCGTTCTCTATGGCAATTTGCTTTAGTTGACGATAAGGCTATGGACGAAATGGAAAAACTAAGCAAACAATTAGATGCTGTAAATAAGGTAGCTAATGATCGCTATGAAAGTAAAGTTGAGAAACTTCAATCTGGTGATGATTTGCAGCAAGGCGCATTAAAAGTTGTTGTAGTGTTTGTGGCAGTTAAGCGTAAATTACAACCAGGTGATAAAATGGCTGGTCGTCACGGTAATAAAGGGGTAGTTTCTCGTATATTGCCTGTAGAAGATATGCCTTATCTAGAAGATGGTACTCCAGTTGATGTTGTGCTAAATCCTCTAGGGGTTCCATCGCGTATGAACGTGGGACAGATTTTAGAAACTCACTTAGGTTGGGCATCTGCTGGTCTTGGTAAACAAGTATCTCAAGCAATAGAAGCTTATAATGTAAACAAAAGCGTAGATTCTTTAAAAGAAAGAATTATTGATGTTTATGGCGATAAATCTATAGCTAAAGAAATAAAATCAATGAACCAAGACGAAGTACTTGAGTTAGCTGGTAACTTAAAAAATGGTGTTCCAGTAGCAACTCCTGTATTTGACGGTGCTAAAGAATCAGATATTGTTGCTGCTTTACAAAAAGCAGGTCACGATACTTCTGGTCAAGTTACTCTAATTGATGGTAGAACTGGTGAACCATTTGAAAGAAAGGTTACAGTCGGTTATATCTATATATTGAAGTTACATCACTTAGTAGATGATAAGATCCATGCTCGTTCAATTGGACCGTACTCTCTAGTTACTCAGCAGCCTCTTGGCGGTAAATCGCACTTTGGTGGTCAGCGTTTTGGAGAGATGGAATGCTGGGCATTGCAAGCTTATGGTGCTTCTTATACGTTACAAGAAATGTTAACTGTGAAATCAGATGACGTTACTGGCCGTATG
>CAZTUN010000032.1:7517-8319 GCA_964616845.1 uncultured Rickettsiales bacterium
AGAGGAGATCATAGCTTTGAGTCAGGTATTCCAGAGTCATTCCACGTGATGATAAAAGAATTACGTTCATTGTGTTTGAATGTTACTTTACAGCAAGGCTCTGATAACCAAAAAGAAGAAGCAGCAGCTTAGGTTCTGCGGATTATTTTAGTAAAGAGTAAATAAAATTAATTTAGTAATTATTTAGACTAGAAAAAAAATATAGGGAGTGTTGTTCATGAGAGAACTTGCAGATTACTTCGGTCAGGTTGGGGGAGCTCAGGCTTTTGACCAAATTAAAATTATGATCGCAAGCCCAGAAAAAATTAGATCATGGTCTTATGGAGAAGTAAAAAAGCCAGAAACCATTAACTACCGTACATTTAAACCAGAAAAAGATGGTTTATTTTGTGCGCGTATTTTTGGTCCAGTGAAAGACTATGAATGTTTGTGCGGTAAATATAAGCGCATGAAATATCGTGGTATAGTTTGCGAAAAATGTGGAGTTGAGGTTACTACTTCAAAAGTTCGTCGTGAAAGAATGGGGCATATAGAGCTTGCCGCTCCCGTAGCTCATATTTGGTTCTTAAAGTCATTGCCTTCTCGTATTTCCACTTTACTTGATATGACTTTAAAAGAAATTGAAAAAATTCTTTATTTTGAATCTTTTGTTGTCACAGATCCAGGTCTTTCTCCTTTTAAGAAAGGACAACTTCTTGCTGAAAATCAATATTTAAAAGCACAAGATGATTATGGTGCTGATGCGTTTTCTGCTGATATAGGTGCAGAAGCGGTTAGAGCTATGCTTTCTTCAATTAATTTA
>CAZTUN010000032.1:8329-15015 GCA_964616845.1 uncultured Rickettsiales bacterium
GTCATTATTGCGCTCAGAACTTTCAACAGTTCGCTCAGAAGTTAAGCGTAAGAAAATTGTAAAGCGCTTAAAATTAATAGAATCTTTCTTAGAGTCTGGTAATAAGCCAGAGTGGATGATAATGGAAGTAGTTCCAGTTATTCCACCTGAGATACGTCCTTTAGTAATGCTAGATGGTGGACGTTTTGCAACTAGTGACTTAAACGAATTATATCGTCGTGTTATTAACCGTAATAATCGTTTAAAACGTCTTATTGAATTAAAAGCTCCAGATATTATCGTACGTAATGAAAAGCGTATGTTACAAGAAGCTGTTGATGCATTATTTGATAATGGTCGTAGAGGACGTGTAGTTAAAAATTCTAATAAACGTGCGTTTAAATCTTTGGCAGACATGCTAAAAGGTAAACAAGGTCGTTTTAGACAAAATCTTCTTGGTAAGCGTGTAGATTATTCTGGTCGTTCTGTAATCGTAGTAGGTCCTGAATTAAAATTACATCAATGTGGATTACCTAAGAAAATGGCGTTGGAGCTGTTTAAACCATTTATTTATGCAAAATTAGAGCTTTATGGAATTTCTACTACATTAAAGCAAGCTAAGAAAATGGTAGAGCATGGTCGCCCAGAGGTTTGGGACATATTAGAAGAAGTAATTAGAGAGCATCCAGTTTTATTAAACCGTGCTCCTACATTACACCGTCTTGGTATTCAAGCATTTGAACCATTATTAATTGAAGGAAAAGCAATACAATTACATCCTTTAGTGTGCGCTGCATTTAACGCAGACTTTGACGGAGACCAAATGGCAGTTCACGTACCACTTTCAATTGAAGCTCAATTGGAAGCTAGGGTACTTATGATGTCTACTAATAACATACTTAGCCCTTCAAATGGTAAGCCTATTATAGTACCGTCTCAAGATATAATTTTGGGATTATATTGGTTAACATTAGAAAGAGCAGGTGAGCCGGGAGAAGGGACAGTATTTGCAGATATTTCTGAGGTTTTACATGCTTTAGAAAATAAAGTAGTTACGTTACATTCTAAGGTTAAATGTCGTATTCAGCATAATGACTTGAGTGGAAATAAAGTATTTAGAATAGTAAATACAACTCCTGGTCGTTTGATTTTATTCCAAAAATTGCCAAAACAAGAAAATATTTCATTTGATTTAGCAAATCGTCTAATGACTAAAAAAGATGTTACATCTTTAATTGACACGGTTTATAGACATTGTGGTTCTAAAGCTACTGTTATATTTGCAGATCATATTATGGCACTTGGTTTTGCTCATGCTTGTAAATCTGGAATTTCATTTGGTAAAGATGATATGTTAATTCCTTCTACTAAGGATAAGCATATTAATGAGACAATGAAAGAAGTACAGCATTTTGAAGAGCAATATTCAGAAGGTTTAATTACTCAAGGTGAGAAATATAATAAAGTTGTTGACGGTTGGGCGCAATGTACAGATCGTATTGCATCTGACATGATGAAATCTATTTCTGGAGAAGCGGTTGATTCACCAAGAGATAGTAATGGACGTCACGTGCTAAATTCTATTTTCATGATGGCGCACTCTGGAGCAAGGGGTTCTGCTGCTCAGATAAAACAATTAGCTGGCATGAGGGGATTGATGGCAAAGCCTAACGGTGATATCATCGAGACGCCAATTATATCTAACTTTAAAGAAGGGCTAACGGTTCTTGAGTACTTTAATTCTACTCACGGAGCACGTAAAGGTCTTGCAGATACTGCATTGAAAACAGCTAACTCTGGTTATTTGACTCGTAGGTTAGTTGATGTTGCTCAAGATTGTATTGTTGTAGAAGATGATTGCGGTACTAAAGAAGGCTTAATTGCTAAAGCTATCGTAGAAGGTGGCGAAATAGCTGTTCCTTTAGCAGATAGAATATTAGGTCGTACTTCAGCTATAGATGTTCACCATCCTGTAACTGATGAATTGATTGTTTCTGCAGGTCAAATAATAGATGAGGTTGTTGTTGAGAAAATAGACGCAGCAGGTTTAGAATCTATTAAAGTACGTTCTGTATTAACATGTAACGCTAAAGTTGGTATTTGTGCAAGATGTTATGGTCGTGACCTTGCAACTGGTGATCTAGTAAGTATAGGTGAGGCTGTTGGAGTTATTGCAGCTCAATCGATTGGTGAACCTGGAACTCAGCTTACAATGCGTACTTTCCACATTGGTGGAGCAGCTCAGAAAGGTATTGAGGTTTCCTCAGTTGAAGCAACAGTTGACGGTAAAGTGAAAATAATTAATCGTAACGTAGTAGAAGATAGCCAAGGACGTAACGTTGTTATGAGTCGTACTTGCGAACTTGTACTTCTTGATGTTGAAAAACAACAAGAAAAAGCACGTTATCGTGTTCCTTATGGTGCAAGGCTTGCTACTGATGACAACGATATTGTGAAAAAAGGTCAAGTTCTTGCAACTTGGGATCCTTATACTATTCCAATTATCACAGAGCGTTCTGGTATTGTTGTTTATCGAGATCTAGTTGATGATCTATCAATTAGAGAAAAAGTTGATGAAACTACAGGAATCACAAGTAAAATTATTTGTGATTGGAAGCAAAGATCTGGTGGTTCTGATTTACGTCCACGTGTAACTTTACGTGATAAAAAAGGTGAAGTTATAACCTTGGCATATGGATTAGAGGCAAGATATTTCTTACCTATTGATGCAATTATGAGTGTTGATGATGGTCAAGAAGTTCACGCAGGTGATGTATTGGCTCGTATACCTAAAGAATCTTCAAAAACTCGTGATATTACTGGTGGTCTACCTCGCGTTGCGGAGTTATTTGAAGCTCGTAAGCCTAAAGATCACGCAATTATTTGCGAAACAGATGGTGTAATTGAATTTGGTAAAGACTATAAGTCTAAACGCCGTATTGTGATTAAACCTAAAGATAGCGGAGTTGAGCCTGTTGAATACTTAATACCTAAAGGAAAGCATATTACTGTTAATGAAGGTGACTTTGTACGTAAAGGTGACTTAATCATGGACGGTAATCCAGTTCCTCATGATATATTGAGAGTAATGGGAGTTGAGGCTTTAGCTGAATATATGGTAAATGAAGTTCAAGCCGTATATCGTTTACAAGGTGTTAAAATTGACGATAAGCACCCTGAAGTAATTATTCGCCAAATGTTACAAAAAGTAGAGATAGTAGATTCAGGTGAGACTACTTTCTTGGTTGGTGAGCATGTAGATAGATTTGAGTTTAATGAAGCAAACCGTAAAGCAAATAGAGAAAATTATGCTCCTGCTAAAGCAATACCTGTACTACAAGGTATTACTAAAGCAAGCTTACAAACTCATTCATTTATTTCAGCAGCTTCATTCCAAGAAACTACTCGTGTTCTAACAGAGGCTTCTGTTTCAGGTAAAGTTGATGATCTAGTTGGATTAAAAGAAAACGTTATTGTTGGAAGATTAATTCCTGCTGGTACTGGTTACTACTTGAATAAGATTAGACAAGTTGCAAAAGAGCGTGATTTAGAAATTGAGGCGGCTAATAAAGAACGTTTAGCTGCTATCGAGGCTGCAAATAGCGCAAATAGCAATGAAACTAATGGCGACTCTCAAGCAAAAGTTTCTTAGAGTTTAAAATAAGAAAAAACTCCGTTGTAATTAATATTGCAACGGAGTTTTTTTATGCTCACTATATAAAAAACTTAAGAATGTTTTCTTTGTTTGATACTTTCAGATTTTAGTTGACCACATGCGGCTAATATATCTTGCCCCCTTGGAGTTCTTACGGGAGCTTCAATTCCTGCTTTATAGATAATTTTAGAGAACTGACTGATTCTTTCTACGTCAGAACATTGGTATTTTGTACCTGGCCATGGGTTAAAAGGTATAAGATTAACTTTAGCAGGTATTCCTTCAACTAATTGGACTAATTTTTCTGCATCGTCGTTACTATCATTAATATCTTTGAGCATAACATATTCAAAAGTAATGCGTCTATGTTCGCCATTGCGAGGGTAGTTTCTACATGCTTCAATTAATTCTGATAAAGGATATTTCTTATTAATCGGTACTAAAATATTACGTAATTCATCATTTGTTGCATGTAAAGATATGGCAAGATTGACACCTGTTTCTTCGCCACATTTTACTATATTTGGAACAATTCCAGATGTTGATAAAGTTACTCTTCGTTTTGATAATCCAATACCGTCATTATTGATTAATAGTTTGATTGCCTTTATCACATTTTCATAATTTAGCAATGGTTCGCCCATACCCATCATTACGACATTGGTTATTAAGCGAGGTTCTTGATGAGATGGCCATTGATTTAAGCGATCGCGAGCAAGCATTAATTGACCAACAATTTCTCCAGCTTCTAGATTCCTAACCATTCTTTGTGTTCCAGTATGGCAAAAAGAGCAAGTAAGAGTACAACCAACTTGCGATGATATGCATAAAGTTCCTCTGGAGCTTTCAGGAATAAATACAGTCTCTATTTCGTTGCCATCACGTAATCGCAATAGCCATTTTATAGTGCCATCACTAGATTTTTGTTCTGTTACAATTTCAGGACGATCGATTATATAGTCATTGCTTAAGTTAGCAATTAATGACTTATCAACATTAGTCATCTGGCTAAAAGATTTAACACCAGAAAAATATAACCAACGAAAAATCTGGTTTGCTCTAAATTCTTTGCCACCATAATTACTAACTATAGTTTTAAGTTCTTGTAGATTTAATCCAATAATACTATTAGGGTTAGAGGAGGTATTTTTAGTCATATTATATATATCGTTAAATTTTATGAAATTAGCAGTATATATAATTGATTAACTAATTGTTTACTATGATAATTTACTTAGAATATCAATAAATTATGGCGATTAATAAATAATGAAAACTAAAAGTATAATAATACTACTAGTTCTAAGCTTAGTTATAGCCTCGTCAAGAAATGCTAGTTTAGATAATAATCAATATGCAAGTGGATTTGGATCTGGATTATTCTTATCAACAAATTATGCGTATAAGCATGACTATACAGATTCTGCTACAAAAATACTTGCAAATGCATTAGAAAAAAATCCTAAAGACATAGCATTATTAAGAAATAATTATATCACGTCATTATATTCTGGCGATATATATAAAGCCAGTTTTTATGCAAAATATTTCTTGAAGTTTGGTCAAGAAGATGGATTAGCACAGTTACTTCAAGTTGAGTCATTCTTAAAAAAGAGAAATTATCAGGAAAGTAGTAAATACTTAAAGCAATTAATAGATCAGAAAAAATCAGTTATGGGAATTAACCATATAGTATTATCTTACATATTAATATGGTCATATATAGGAGAACATAAATATAAATTAGCTAAAGAATTAGCCGAGCAAATGATTTTATCTAAAGAAGATGTTCCAGATGAGTTTATGAAGTTGCAATTAGCAATAATTTATAAGCTTAATGGAGATAATCATAAGGCTAAATTATATTTTGATAACAGCATTAATTTGACGAGTTTTTCTTACTATTATACTAAATTAGTTATGGCTTTTTATAGTGAGATTGGTGATTATAAAACTAGGGAAAAATTATATTCGCTATATAAGAAAAATGCGCCATATACTAAATACACTACCTCAGATAATTATCTAGAAAGTGATAAGAAAAATTTCTCACATGTTCTTGATGCCAATAAAGGTATTAGTGAAATATTTATTGATATAGCAAAAATATTATTTGCATCAGGGATAAGCACACAATCGGCTGCTTATTTAAACTTAGCTCTTTTTATAGATAAAAAAAATAGTGATGCGGTAATATTATTAGCTAGTTATTATGAATCAATCGAAGAATATGCAAGAGCAATAAAAATATATCAAAATATTGATAGAAGTCTTTCAATATATTGGTTAGTGCAAGTATATGCGGCAAGAGATGATTATCTCTTGGGTAACAAAGCTATGTCTAAACAAACGATAGTTGGATTAGCAAAAAGACCATTGATTAGAGAGTTAGCTCTAATAACGTTAGCAGATTTATTGCGGGAAGATAAAAATTATATAGATGCAATAAAATTTTATGATCTAGTGATTGAAGACAAAAAATTAAACTGGGCGTTATTATTTGCAAGAGGTATGTGTTACGAGCAAATTGGTGACTGGCATAAGGCTCACAAGGATTTAAAGCAAGCTTTAGAATTACAACCTTTAAATGCCGATTTATTAAATTATCTTGGGTATAGTTTAATTGATCGTAATATAGATATAAATAAGGGAGTTGAAATGGTTGAACTTGCTTATCAAAAGAAAACTAATGATCCTCAGATTATGGACAGTGTTGGTTGGGGAGCCTATAAATTAAAAAAATATGATAAAGCAGAATATTATATCGAAAAAGCTATAGAATTTTTACCTAAAGATGAAACAGTAAATGATCATTTAGGAGATATTTATTGGTCAGTAGGCAGAAAATTAGAGGCAAAATATCAATGGTATAAAGCGATAAAATATTCTAGCGATAAAAAACATAAAGAAAAAATACAAAGAAAAATAGAATATGGAATCATAAATGGCGCATAATAACCTTTCTTATAAAATACAAGCTCCTGCTAAGTTAAATTTATTTCTCCATATAGTAGGAAAGAGAGCAGACGGCTATCATTTATTAGAAAGCGGC
>CAZTUN010000033.1:0-14817 GCA_964616845.1 uncultured Rickettsiales bacterium
AGTCATGATTTTCTTTAATGGATAACAAAAAGAGACTTTTTCACAAGCGACTAAATTGCTTATTCTATAACAAATATTGCATCTACCTCAACCGCAACACCTCTTGGCAAACTTGATACCCCAACTGAAGCACGTGCGTGCTTACCTTTTTGATCAAATATTTCAACCATTAGATCTGATGCTCCATTTGCAACTTCTGGATGATCTTTAAAGTCATCTGTTGCATTAACAAATACGCCTAATTTTATACAACGAACATTTTCTAAATTACCTTTATTTGCAGCACTTACTTGAGATATTATATTAAGTCCACAAATGCGAGCAATACGTTTACCTTCTTCTATTGAAACATTTTCTCCTAATTTACCAGTATTTCCTTCAACGCTACCATTAACTACAGGAACTTGACCTGCTATAAATATTTGATTCCCTACTACAGAATATGGAACATAATTTGCCGCAGGACTTGAAGGATTAGGTAATGTTATATTCAGATCATTTAAACGTTTTTTTACAGACATAGTATTTTCTCCTCTAGTTTATATAGTTGGTTATAGTATTTTTGATTTAAATTTTCTTGTTTTATGAATGACTAATTACCTGCTCTACAATATCTGCAAGTCTTTCGTCCGCATCAACTACACCAAGAGCAGATGCTTTCTTAGATAAATGCTCTAAGTGATGTGGCTCTTTAATAAATTTAGATAACATATTGTATAAATTATTTGCTGTAAAATTATCTTCTGTAATTACAATAGCTGCATTATTATCGAGCAAATATTTTGCATTATAAAATTGATGATTATCTTTTGCTAATTTGAATGGAACAAAGATAGCTGCTCTGCCTATAACGCTAATTTCAGCTACTGATGATGCTCCCGATCTTGATATAATCAAATGCGACTCTTTAAATTTCTCCTCAATATCTTCAAAGAAATCTTTTACTTGAGCATTTATTCCAAGCTGGAAATAGCATTTTTTAACCTTATCTAGATCTTCCACTCTCGCCTGATGAGAAACAACTATTTTTGCTTTTTCATCTGCACTAAACATAGCACAAGCACTTGGTACAACCTCACTAAGAATTCTTGCTCCTTGAGATCCTCCTGTCACAAATATTTTTATTATTCCATTTTCTATCTCAGGGAATGAAGAATTTTGCAGCAATTTTATTTTTTGTCTAACTGGATTGCCAACATAAATAGCCTTGTCTTCGTATTTACTATTTAGTCCATAAATCTTTTTATAAGGTATAGCTATTTTATCTGCTACCTCAGACATTAACACATTAACTCTCCCCATTACTGAATTTTGTTCATGCAAAACTATTGGCACTTTATTCCATTTTGCCATAAGTAAGGTAGGAAAAGTAACGTAACCACCAAAAGCAACAACCACGCTAGGATTATATTTCTTAAATATATTATTAAGTTCTTTTAAGCTAATAATTAAACTAAATAGACCTTTTAATTTTGCTACAATACCTCCATAAATCCTCTTTATGCTGATTACTTCGGTTACTTGAGCTATATTGCCATATGATTTTGTTCTTTCATCGGTAATAAAAATTAATTTTTCTTTATCATACCCACGCTTTAACAGAGCTTCTAACAAAGCTTTACTTGGAAAAACATGACCTCCAGTTCCTCCAGCTGTTATAAAAATTACTTTATCTTTATTTATTAAATTATTATTCATGAATATTTCAAATATTTCTTAAGTTAAAAGATTTTTTTACACTAGGCTTGATAACAACACCATAACGCTTTCTTGTTAATGACAAAACCATTCCCATCGCTATACATATAGCAACAACTGAAGAACCGCCATAACTGACAAACGGCAATGTCATGCCTTTATTAGGAAGTAAATGTAATGAAACTCCCATATTGACCATGGCTTGCAAACCAAATTCTATTATCAGACCTGCTACTGAATAACAAATAAATAAATCGGTTTCTTCATATATACGTTTTAGACCTCTAACTACAATAAATCCAAAAACTAAAACTAAAAATATACAAAAAAAAGATCCTAGTTCTTCACCAATAACTGCAAAAATAAAATCTGTGTGTGAGTCTGGTAATTTTTGTTTAACTATACCTTCCCAAGGACCGCGCCCAAATAACCCACCACTATAGAAAGCCTCTAAAGATTTCTGAACTTGATAATTTGCTGCATCATTAGCATCTTTCTTTGCCAAGAAAGTATCTATTCTTGCTGTAACATGAGGAAGAAAAGTATATGCGCTTAAAATTCCCAATACTCCAACTATAGCAAATATTCCAATCCACATTAAAGATAATCCAGCTAGTAATAATTGAGCAAACCAAGTACTAGTTGCAACTACAGTCATGCCAAAATCAGGCTGCAATACTAATAATAATACAAAAACTACGTATATTATAAAGGCATATTTAAAATCTTTTATACTACCAGTATTTTTACTAATAGATAAAATTAAAGCTGTTACTACGATAAAAAAAGGTTTAACAAATTCTGAAGGCTGAAATGAAAAACCTCCTATAGATAACCAACGTGATGCTCCATTAATATCTTGTCCAAAAACTAGAACAGCCAATAAAAAAATTATTCCTATCGCAAATCCAATCATGCCAAAAATCTTTATTACCTCTATTGACATAAGCGAGACAAGAAATAAAACTAAAACTCCTACAGACAAAAATATTATCTGTTTTTTTACAAAATAAAAACTACCAAAGCCAATACGCTCTGCAATTGCAGGACTTGCCGTAGCTACCATCATAACACCAAAACAGATCAAGAATGATATTGCAAACAGCGTCAACTTATCGACTGTCCACCACCAAGAAACAAATATATTCTTTTTACTTCTATCTAATGCCATACAAAATCTTTCTATTTTTTATATTGCTCGGCTAATAGGGAAACTAATTCTCTAAATTTTTTTCCACGCTCCATAAAATTAGGAAATTGATCAAATGATGCGCATGCTGGAGATAGCAACACCACAGCATCTTCATAGCCTGAATCTAATGCATCTTTTGTTGCTAATGATACAGCATTATCTAAAGTATTTGCTTTTATAAAAGAAACTTCTTTCCCTAAAGTATTAGCAAATTCCTCACTTGCCTCTCCTATTAAATAAGCTTTGGATATATTAGAAAAATAATTATTTAAAGTAGTTATTCCGCCATCTTTAGCTCTACCGCCTAATATCCAAAATATATGTTTTGAAATAGTTAACGCCTTTGCAGTTGCATCAGCATTGGTTGCCTTACTGTCGTTATAAAAAGAAACATTATTTATTGTAGCTGTATACTCCATACGATACTCAAGACCAACAAAACTTTTTAAAGCATCTATTATATCTTGATCTGAAATATTTAAATGTTTTACAGCCGCATAAGCTGCCGCAATATTTTGTGCATTATGTTGTCCTTGCAATTGACGAATAAATCCTAAAGTAAGTATTTTATTAATTCCATCTGTATTATCGTATAAAATTCCGTCAATAACAGCTATACCATCATTTTGTTTTTGAATGCCTGATATTTTTATAATTTTTCCTGAATATGAGTTCTTACTGAGTCTTTCAATTAGTTCTAATCCATAATTATCATCAACACCAATAACAGCACGATCTGAATCATTTTGATGTCTAAAAATATTTTCTTTAGCCTTAATATAATTTTCCATATTACCATGACGATCAATATGATCTGGAGTAATATTTGTAAGCACAGAAACATTAAAGCGCATTTTCTCTATTATATCTAACTGAAACGAAGACATTTCAATTACATATATTCCATCTTTAGCAGCATTATTTAATTCTAATACAGGAATACCTATATTCCCACCTATTTGAGCATCTTTCTTTGCTGTTTGTAATATATGATAAATAAGACTAGTTGTAGTTGACTTACCATTTGTACCAGTAATTCCAATATAAAATGCTTGAGGAGATGAAAGATATAATATTTCATTATCTGATATAATCTTTACGTTGGATTGCTTAGCTAATTCAACAACATAATTTGGTTTAGGAAATGTTAAAGGAACGCCAGGACTTAATACTAAGCTAGTAATTTGTTGCCATGGCCATTGATGAGGTTCGATTATTGTTACATTTTTATAATTTAAGTTAGCAATTTTATTCCTAAGCTCTTCTTTATCATCATATACGTATAAAACAGCCCCACTATTTGCTAAACAATTTACCGTAGCAAAACCAGAAGATGCAAGTCCAAATACAGCAATTATCTTATTTTTAAAAATATCCGATTTAATCATATAATTTAATTATTTCCTCTGCTTAATATTATCTTAGTTTTAATGTTGCAAGACCAAGAACTGCAAAAATTATGGCAATGATCCAAAATCTTATAACAACAGTAGGCTCAGACCAACCTTTTTTCTCAAAATGATGATGAATTGGTGCCATACCAAAAAAACGTTTTCCTCCAGTTGATTTGAAATAAGCAACCTGTATCATCACAGATATAGCTTCTATAACAAACAAGCCCCCAACTATAGCTAAAACTATTTCATGTTTAGTAATAACACCTATAGCACCTAATGCGCCACCAAGAGATAAGCTTCCTACATCACCCATAAAAATTCTTGCTGGTGGGGCGTTGTACCATAAAAATCCTAAGCCAGCACCAATAATTGCTCCACATAATACAGTTAGTTCGCCAGTTCCAGAAACAAAATAAATTTGTAAATATTCAGCAAATTTTATATTACCTGTAAGATATGCTATCAATCCAAAACAAGCAGTTGCTATCATAATAGGCCCTATTGCCAGACCATCTAAGCCATCTGTTAAATTAACTGCATTTGATGCTCCAACTATAACAACCATTGCCATAGGTATATAAAACCAACTAAGGTTAATTATCCAATTTTTAAAGAAAGGAAACAATAAATGACTTGATAAATTATTATCTGCTAATTTTTGAATCCATAGAGTTGCAACTAACGCAACAGTAAATTGTACCAATAATTTTACTTTTCCTGGTACTCCTTTTGTATTACGCTTACTTACCTTAAGATAATCATCTGCAAAACCAAGTAGACCGAAACAAACCATTACAAATAAAACTATTAAAACATATTGATCATATATATTTACCCATAATAAAACAGATATCATAAGAGGAATAAACATTAATATTCCTCCCATAGTTGGCGTGCCTTTTTTTGTTTTTAGATGACTTTCAGGTCCTTCAGCTCTAATTGGCTGTCCGCCATTTTGTCTTAAGGCTAACCAATTAATTATTTTACCTCCATACATAAAGCAAATAATTAAAGATGTTAGCATTGCCGCCCAACTTCTAAGTGTTATATAATGAAAAACGTTTAAGGCTGCTATGTGATTTGAAAAATGTAACAAAAAATTATACAACATATCTAGGCATCCTCTTGACTTATTTTTTTTATATAATTAACTACTATATCCATTCTTGTACCATGTGAACCTTTTATTAGGACAACATCATGGTTACTTAATTTAGAAATTAATAACTCACATATATCTTGAGAATTATACTCATGATAACAAGCTATATTCTCTGGTAAGTTATTTTTTAAATTTAATATTAGACTTCCTACCAGAAATACTAAATCTATGTTATTTTTTAATATAGATTCTGCTAAATTAGCATGAAGTTCCATGCTAGTATTACCTAATTCCAACATATCACCTAGCACAGCAATCTTTCTGTTGGGAAAGCCACCCAAAACCTCTAAAGAGGCTTTAACTGAAGCAGGACTTGCATTATAACTATCATCTATCAATGTTATTTTTATATCTTTTTTTAATCTTATTTCTTCCATCTGTACCGTAAAAACTAGCTAGTCCTTTTAGAGCATTTTTCCAATCATCAATACTGTTTCTTAATGCAGCAACTACAGCTAAGCTATTTAAAATTTGATGTTTTGCTCCACATGATATTTTATACTCTATAACTTCACCATTAACACTAGCGGTTATTTGGCTTTCTTTTAAATTTGCTTTTATATCTTTTGCAAATATTGAAGCTTTATTATTAAAGCCAAAACTAGCTAATTTAAACCCTTTATTACAATTAAAGAGTTTATTTTTAAGATAAGAGAAAAAATCATTATCATAATTTAAAATCGCAATACCATTATTTTTCAAACCTTCAAATATTTCGCCTTTTGCGTCTGCTATTCCTTGCAATGAATTAAAAAATTCTAGATGAACCGCTTCAACATTAGAAATAATAGCAACATCTGGATTAACCAAAACTGACAATGGTCTAATTTCTCCAGCATGATTCATTCCCATTTCAAGAACAGCATATTGTGTATCCAAAGGCATATTACATAAAGAAAGAGGAACACCAATATGATTATTTAAATTACCTTTCGTTGCATATGTATTACCAATATTTGCCAAACAAATTGCCAGCATTTCCTTTAATGATGTTTTTCCTACACTTCCTGTAACTGCATAATATTTTGCTGTAACTCTTTTTCTGTTATATTTTGCCAAATCATATAATGCTTTAAATGTATCATCTACTTTAACAACTGGTACATTATATTTTTCTTCTATATTTTTTGATATGATAATACAGCTTGCACCATTTTTTATGGCTGAATTAATATAATTATGACCGTCTACCACCTCCCCTTTAAAGGCAAGAAATATTTCTTGATTTTTTATAGTTCTACTATCTATTGATAATCCAGTAGCATAAAATTCTTGGTTAATTTTTATATTTAATGCCTCAGCTATATCATAACTAGTCCATATTGTATGATTAGACATATTTTTTTAACTCCTGTTTTGCTATCTTACAATCATCAAATGGAATGCTATTTTGTCCAATAATCTGAAATTTTTCATGACCTTTTCCTGCAATAAGAATAATATCGTTTTTTGCAGAATTTTTAATAGCATAGGCTATAGCCTGCTCGCGATCACCAATTTCTACCGCATTTGGACATTTTGTAAGAATTTCCTTTCTAATTAATTCTGGATTTTCATTGCGTGGATTGTCATCAGTTATTACAATTTTATCGGCAATATTTTGTGCTATATCTCCCATTTGCGCTCTCTTACCAGTATCACGATTTCCTCCACAGCCAAAAACTACCCACAATTTATTCTTCTTGATTAAGTTTAATTCCTTAAGGGCTTTTTCTAAACCATCTGGAGTATGAGCGTAATCAACAAACACATTAAGATTCTTCTTATTTTTAACGGCAATTTTTTCCATTCTACCTAAAACTGGCTTAATCTTATGCAAGATTGCAATTACTTCCTCTCCTTTTATACCATTTGCAATAACAAGACCTGCGGCACAAAGTAAATTACTTATTTGAAATGAACCGCTCAACTTAGTTTTTATCAAATATTCTTTGTTATTATAAGCAATAGTTATTTCCTCACCTTTTGCTTTTAATTTTGTTTTGACAATAATTAAATTTGCCCCTTTTCTTCCTATACTAAATATTTTATGTCCATATTCTAAACATTCTTTGATTACTCTCTTGCTAAATTCACTTTCACTATCTGCATCAATTACAACCGTTTTTCCTTTAGGTAAAATTTCTTTAAATAATTTCATTTTACTTAAAAAATAATTTTCTTCCGTTTTGTGATAGTCTAGATGATCTCTAGATAAGTTAGTAAAGCACGCTGAATTTATCTTAACTCCATGCAGCCTATATTGATCAAGCCCATGACTTGAAGCTTCCATTGCAACGTAATTAACTTTCTTTGCTTCTAAATTACTCAATATTTGATGAATTTGTTCAGAACTAGGCGTGGTCAAATGATATTGATTAGGAAATATTTCTTTATTATTTCCATCTAATATACCTATAGTTCCTATAGAGCATGATTTTAATTTAAGATTTTTATAAATTTGCGCATAAAAATTTGCTGTAGAAGTTTTACCATTTGTCCCTGTAATTGCTGAAATTGTATGCGGCTGTTTATCAAAAAAATTTGAACAAATTAAAGCATAAATTAATCTGGGATTGTTATGTTTTATAATTAAAAAATTGTCCTTATTATTTATTTGCACATTAAAATTAATATCACATATAATAATTCTTGCACCAGATTCTAAGGCTTTAACTATATAGTCTTCACCATTAACTTTCTCTCCTTTAATCGCTACAAAAATATAGTCTTTCTTAACTAACCTTGAATCGCTGGTTATTCCTTTTATAATTATATTAGAATATTTATCTTCTAACTTTATTCCTTCTATGCGATTAACTAAATCGTAAAGACTCTTACTTGTTTTTTTCTGCTTCATTATCATACCAAAATTCTTTTCTTATTTTTTCATCATCGGGATCAACTGGCATTACTCCAAGTATTGGAGCAATTTGTTCAATAATTCTTGCAACTACTGGTGCAGCAACCATGCCTCCAGTAACAAAAGGCATTTCTTTGCTACGTTTTGGTTCATCAACCATTGCATATACAACATATTTAGGATCATTCATAGGAAACGCTCCAACGAATGAAGAAATTATAGCTTTCTTATCACCATAACCACCATGAGTTGCTTTATCTGCAGAGCCAGTTTTTCCTCCTACTAAATATCCTTCTACATTAGCCTTAGTACCTGTACCATACTCAACAACGTATCTCATTAACTTTCTAATATTATCAGAGGTTTGTTTTCTTACTATTTGAATAGTTTTTTTGTTATTAGCATTTTCTGCAAGTAATGTCGCATCATGCCACTTACCTCCATTTATCAAAGAAGCAATCGCTTGAACAACATGGATTGGAGTTACTGCAATACCATGACCATAAGAAATAGTCATACTGCTAATTTTACTCCACTGTCTTGGATAAAGAGTGCGAGATTTTTCTGGAACTTCTATATTTGTTGGCTTAAACATTTTTAATTTATCTAAAAATGCACGTTGATAATCTCCTCCAACATCTAAAGCTATTAATGCCGATCCTATATTAGATGAGTTAATGAAAATTTGTGGAACACTCATCTTACCATTATGAGGATGGTAATCCTTAATATTAAATTTTGCAATATGCAGAGGATGAGAGACATCATAACTATCTTTCATAGTTACTTTTCCAGATTCAAATGCCATAGCCATATTTATGGTTTTGAAGGTTGATCCCATCTCATAAACCCCTAAAGTCATTCGATTAAATTTAGAATCATCGCTTGCAATTCCAGGATTATGAGGATCAAAATCAGGTAAGCTAACCATTGCAATAACTTTGCCAGTATGAGCATCAAGAATAATTCCTCCTGCCGCAATAGCCTTGAATAATTGCTTACCTTTCATTAATTCTCTATATAAAATATCCTGAACTCGAACATCTATAGCAAGTTTTAATTGATCTTCAGACTCAGGCTTTAAAGGACGATTATTATTTAATATCTTATCAAATTGCTTTTCTACACCAGAAATTCCTTGCCAATCTATATTGGTAAATCCTAAAATGTGCGAAAGCAAGTTACCTTGAGGATAAACTCTAGTTTCGTCTTTCTTAAAATAAAAACCAGGTATTCCTAATGCATTAACTTGATCTTGCTCAACTGGCGTAAGGTTTCTTCTAATCCAAACAAACCTCTTATCTGTATTTAATTCTTCTTTTAATTTTTTAGTATCAATATCTTTGAAAACTGTTTTTAATTTATGCAAAGCATCGTTTATATCTATTAATGTTTTTGGATCGGCATAAAGAGAGGCTGTAGTTAAATTTACCGCTAAAATAGTACCATTAGCATCAACTATACTTGCTCGCATATATCGTTGCGGAAAATTATTATTAAAATCATAGCTAGACTCAACTTCCTGATGAGATAAAGCTACATCAATTAATCTAACGATAATTATAAAATAAGCAATTACGAATAATGTTATTACCAATAATAACCTTTGCTGAATATGTCTTTCAGCACCACCTACTTGGTTTTTAGCAAAAACATAATTATTCATAATTTTATTCGTATCTCTTTGCGCTAGATAATATTGGTTTTAGATTGGGTATTACCATAGAATAATTTTTATCTTGATTATTTTTACCATGATCTGATTGTAAAGATTTAGGCGAAGTTTTTATTTGACTAACTTCAATGTGAGTCATACCAAGATACCTGTCTGCTAACGCTTTCAATCTTTCAGGACGATTAAGATATGTCCACTCTGCATTCAATACATGTATAGCTTCTTTATCAGATGTAATTTGACGATTTAACTCTACTACATCGCGGACTAATTCTTTTACACGATATTTTATTTGAAAAACGCAATATACACTAAATGCTAAAGTACATAATGCAAATGCTATAACTGATTTTTTCATATTTCCCCCTTATTCATAGGTTTTACTCTTTTATTGCCGCTCTTAAATGAGCTGAGCGAGAACGAATATTACGACTTACTTCCTCATTACTTGCTACAACTACTTTTTTTGTTAGTAATGAAAAAATCTTTGCCTCTTTATTATTTTCATTAGCTATAGGAATGTGCCTAGACACTCCATCTAACTGCCCTGATTTTAATTTAAAGAATTTTTTAACAATATTATCTTCTAACGAATGAAAGCTCACTACTACTATTCTACCTTGTTTATTTAAAATAAATTCAGACGCCTCAAGAGCTTTAGTTAACTGATTGAGCTCATCATTAACAAAAATTCGTAATGCTTGAAATGTTCTAGTTGCTGGATCTATTTGATGGTTCTTCATTCTTACAACCAAGCGAACAATATCAGCTAATTGCTTAGTAGTAGTAATTTTTTGCTTAGATCTTTCGTTTACTATAGCTCTAGCAATTTGCCTTGATTTTCTTTCATCGCCTAAATTATATATCAAGTCAGCAAGTTGTTTTTCTTCCATAGTGTTAACAATATCTGCCGCACTAATTCCATGACCAGACATACGCATATCTAGAGGTCCGTCCTGTTTAAATGAAAAGCCTCTTTCTGCTTCATCAATTTGCATTGAAGAAACTCCTACATCTAAAACAAAACCATCTACTTTATCGATTCCTTCATTATTTAGAAGATTTTTAACATCCGCAAAGCACCCCTTAAGTAACTTTAACCGCCCAGGAAATTCTTTACTAAGATTATCTGCAATAGTAACAACTCTTGGATCACGATCTATTGCATAAACCTTACAGTTAGCTTTTTTTAATATTGCTCTAGTATATCCTCCCGCACCAAAAGTACCATCAACATAAACCTTATGATCTTGTGGCGAGAGATAATCTAAAACCTCTTTTAGCATAACTGGATCATGGATAAGGTTTGACATATAATTTTATCACTTTCTTAAATTATTATTAATTCTTAACTATATTAGGCGCAATTTATCTCTACTAACTTTGGCAATTTCTCTAGCTTTTAATAAATATGCATTAAATTTATTATGCTCCCATATTTCAAAACTAGATCCCTTACCTACAAAAACTACCTTATCTTCTATAGCAAATTGCTCAATTAAGCTTTGTGGAATTATCACTCTTCCCTCAGTGTCAAATGGCAATTGACTACTACCACCTAAAATTGTTGCTGCAAAAGCATCTCTTTCTTCTGAGTAAGGATCTAATAAATCTATACTTGTACTTAATTTCTCCATTCTACTTAAACTACAAGCTTCTAACGCTTCATTAATAAAAGATGCATAAACTACAATGCCTTGAAACGGCTCTTTTTCTAGCACAGATCTAAACTGAGCTGGAACTGAGACCCTTCCTTTTTTATCAACTTTATTTGTATAACTAGATAAAAATAGCATAAATATTTTACTTAAAAATTAATGCATACATTCCCACAAATGGGAATTTATGGGAACTCATGGTATATAACGACAATTATTGAAATAAAACTTATTAAAGTCAAGGTTTTATCAAAAACACTTTGAGCAAAGTAAAAGAAATTTATAAAACTATAGCAAGCTTCAACTTATAATATCTGCAAATCTCAAATAGAATTTGATAGAAAATACTTTACATATTAATAATATATTTTTATTAAATAAATTAATTCAACCTAACACTTAATTATTTAATATTATTTTATGCCAAAGCTATCAAAGGAAAGAAGACGTACAGAGCTTACAAAACCTTACACTAAAGAAAAAACTAAAACTGATTTATGGCTAGACGAAATTAAAAAAATTCTTACTACATACAAAACAAACTTGGAACTACATAAAAATAATTCATCTCCTCTAGTAAAGATATTATATCAAACTGATTCTGAACTTATATTTGTCTCTGATATATTAGAAAATATAACAAATTATGAAAATCAATCTAACGAAACTTTAAAAAGACGCACTGTAATATCTATGAACCTTAGACTTACCAAAGAAGACCCTGCTAAACCAGTAAATAGACCACAACTTCCCAATCCTCCCAAAGACATTTGCGATGAATCGCAAATAGTAACCAGCTTATCTAGTCTATCAATATCTCCTCTTCTAAGAGATTCTAAAGTGTCTCAGCCATAGTCTCTTTAATAAAATTTAGAGCTATTTTTATGCCATAAGGATCTATACCATGTCCAAGATTTTTACTCGAATAACCTTGCACTGATACATTATTTCTTTTTAACGCATTAAGAGCATCATTAAATGCTACAAAAGGTACAACCATATCTGCCTCACCATGTATAAGACATATTGGAGGCTTAGATAATATTTGCTTGTCTAGTAATCTTGGTGCAATTAAAGCTCCTGAATAAGCTATTATAGCTCCTATCTGATTTTTACGACGTAATCCAACATGCATTGACAACATAGCGCCTTGTGAAAAACCTATTAAGATTAGATCTTTGTCTGATAGAGACAATTCTGATAGTTTGTCATCTATAAATTTATTGATTATAGGAGATACTTTATTTACTCCAGCTAAAATATTATTCTCATCACGCATTTGCAAACTAAACCATTGCTTGCCAAATGGCGACATATCACAAGGAAAAGGAGCGTCAGGAGAAATAAAATATGCTTGCGGCAATAGCGTTTTAAAATAAGGAACCAACGAAAATAAGTCATCTCCATTTGCGCCTAATCCATGTAGAAATATAACTAACTTATTTGCTTTTCCTGCACTTGGTTTATCAAAAGGACCAGATAAAATTGGCAAATTATCACTCATCTAATTATTTCCTTAAAATTGCACAACTAACTTTATTAATTTTTCTCGTAATTTAATTATTTATATTTCTTATTACAAACCAGATGGCTAATAAGCCGGGTTCTGTTTATAGCTACTATCTATCTACGATAATGTGTTACCACATATCTTTAGCAACCTACCCGAATGACTAATGCGAAAATCATCTACGTTACCGTAACGTCATTCCTATTTGGTTTTGCTCCCAGTGGGGTTTACCCAGCCATTTATGTTACCATAAATGCGGTGCGCTCTTACCGCACCTTTTCACCCTTACCCATAGGCGGTTATTTTCTGTGGCACTATCCCTGAAGTTACCTTCGGCGGTAATTAGCCGCCACTGTTTTTTCGTGGAGCCCGGACTTTCCTCTATAATAATTTCTCATTACAGCAGCAGCCCTAAGCCATCTGGAATATGCATTATAGGCATATAATCCGTATTATCAAGATATAAAAAAATATTATTTTATTGTTTTGTATTTTGAATAATCTTATTTTTATTATATCTATATATCTTAACTAAACTATAAGCAAATAAATAGGTAATAATATTAAATGACCAAAGGCACTTGGGATAATACTATATTTGTTACAAATGCCTTAACAAATATGCTTAAATTACTAGAAAATGGCATTGTTTCAGAAAAATATAGTTCTAAAAAAATAGATGTTGATAATATTGTTTCAGCAGATGAGAGTGACTATATAGATATCAATAATCTCTTAACTACTATCAATAGTATTAAGCCTTCAAATCTTTACGCTAAACAAAATAAAGATGGAAAAACAATAATATTTAAAGATCAAATATCTACAGATCTCACAAACGAAGAAACCATAGAATTTTTATCCAATCTTATAAGAGACACTATCGAAAAACTTATTGCCAAAGATATTGATAATTTTATAGAAGCAATAAGTGCGAAAAATTCAGATCAACAAAGCATAGAATTACCTTCGCATCTACCTACTCTACCTTCTAAATTAAATCCTCTTTTTCAATCTGACAAAGTTTTGAGTAAAAACCACATCATTCGCCTTATTTGTGGTTTAAAGAGAATGCTTGAATCTTGGCAAAGCTTAGAGATTTCAACCTTAAAATATAATTATTCCGCTCAATCTAAACCTATAAATGCTTTATCCATAATTAACTTACTTAATAAAATTAATTTAGCCAATGGTAGTAATTTAAAGATCAAGGCTTTAACTAAAGAAGGCATTGCTGTAGCAGAAGATAAAGAAATACTCTCAATGGAAAAAGGTCATCCCTATGAATTAATTTTATATTCAAAAGATTTAAGATTAGACGCAAAAAATAAAGATAATAATCAATATGTGTCCACACTTATAGAAAATACTATTTATAGTTTTCAAAAGCTATTAGAAACACATTATCCATCTCCAAAGAAAAGAAAATTTTCTGCTTATGAGCCTTTACCAAATCAAAAAAGAATCAACTCATTGATGCATCAGAAAGAATTCCTCAAGCAGAATTAATTTGAACTATGTAATCAAAGAAATCCACTCACAAAAAAATACACTCAAAACCCACTGCAAGCCAACGCTACGAACCAAAGTTTTTAAGAGTGTATTTTTTCTCTCACCCAACCGCTCTGTGCTAACACAAGCAGACATCGCCTTGAACGTAGTTTCTTGTGGGCTTGGAAGGAC
>CAZTUN010000034.1:0-4426 GCA_964616845.1 uncultured Rickettsiales bacterium
GTAAATGATACGACACTTGATGAGAAAATAAAAGCAAAATTAAGAGATGTAAAACATCAATTAAACCAAGAGATTGATTCTTTAGGTAGCATATTAAAATTTATTCATATTATTATATTACCAGTATTTGTTATAATATTATCATTAATTTTACCTAAAAGATTTAAACGGAATTAAAATTATGGAAAGGTTTAAGAAACATATTCTTTTAACTACTTTATTTGTTGTAATTTCTGCCACTATCACAGTAATTTATCAGCAATATTTTCTTTTTCACCATGAAAAATTACAACCTCTCTTGCCTAATTTTATAAAAGAAATTTCTAGTTTAAATACTATAAAAATTACTAGTAAAAATGATACAACAACTTTAGAAAAAAATGGTTCGGATTGGGTAATAAAAGAAAAATATAATCTCCCCTCTAATCAAGACTATATTAAGGCTATGCTACTTAATTTACAGCAAGCAAATGTCATTGCGCAGAAAACTAGTGATCCGTTACGTTATAATAAATTAGGTTTAGATCCAAATAGCTCCGTTAGAGTTTCTTTATATAATAAAGACAGCTTAACTCCAGTCGTTGATTTATATATTGGCAAAACTATGGAAGCTCTTGAAGGAACTTATGTTTTAAATGCAAATAGTCCTACAGCCTTACTTTGTTCAGGCAACTTAATGTTAATTGCTAATCCAAGTAAATGGTTTAATCATAAAAAACTTAGTCTTGATATTGCAAATATTCAACAAATTGAAATCAAACATTCTAAAAAACCTTATATTTTATTCCGAAATAATCTAAATGATAAAATTTTTACCATTAAAAATTTACCCAAGAACTACATAGAAAAACATAATTTCCTTAGTAATAATATTGTAACCAGTCTAAATGATTTTGGCATTGAAGATATAAGAGATAAATTACCTAATTCTAAAATTGATCTTATAATTAATATAAAATATTTTAATAAAAAAACTTCTTCGATTAATATTTATAATCACGAAAAAAAGAAATGGCTAAAATTTGATAATAATCCTTATTATTATCAAATTTCTGATACAGGTTATAAATTACTTGCACCCAATTTAGATGATTTAATTAGTCTGCCGTGAAAAAGTCTACGAGCCACTCTTAGATTAGGCTATATAATATTTTCATGGGAAATAAATTATCAGAAATCAGCAGACTAAACTACAAAAGCTTGCAAAAGATTTTGTGGTGAATGCTTGTTAAAATATCTATAATTTTATACAAAAGTTGTACGGGCAAAATTAATTTTATCAGATATTTCTTTATCGCCTTGCTTAAGAAACTCATCAACTAAAACTAGCCTTTGTTTTAGCCCTGTACGGTTGGCAATTTGTATTGATATACCAGGTCTTGCATTAACCTCTAGCATCATAGGTCCATAATTTTTATCTATAACTAAATCAACTCCGATATAGCCAAGACCTATTGCCGTTTCAAAACGAGATGCAATATCTAATATTTCATCCCAATATGGTATTGTCCTTCCATATAAATTTTCTCTAGTATCAGGGTGCTGTGTAACAAAACAATTACTTTGAACTCCATATGTAGTAGTTCCATTTTTTATACTAATACCTACTCCAACTCCTCCAGAATGAAGATTAGCTTTGCCATCAGATTTTTGCGTAGGCAATCTTAACATTGCCATAACAGGAAAACCCTTGTAAATTATGACCCTAATATCTGGAACACCTTGATAAGATATTTGCTGAAAATCCTTTACTGGATTTATACAATATTCAATTATGATTTTATCATTAAGTCCGCCAAGCGAATATAGACCTCCCAATATATTATTTAAATGATATTTTATACTAGGTAAGCTAATTAAAGCTCCACTTGCCTTATAAAATTTCTCTCCCTCATGATTATTAATTACTACTATCCCTTCTCCGCCACTACCATGAGCTGGTTTTATAACAAATTCCTTATACTCACTTACTATTTCAAGAAAATCTTGCACCTGATCTTGATATTCTATAATGCCATAAGTTTTGGGATATTTTACGCCAATTCTTTCTGCTATTTTTTTTGTTTCTAATTTGTCATCAACAAGTGGATAAAATTTCCTACTATTGCAAGGCAAAATATAATCTAAATTACGACTATTAATTCCTAATATTCCTTGTTTATTAAGATCAAAATTAAATCCATTAAAGATTTTTTTAAAGCTAAACATTTCTATTTATGCCTTTCTTTTAAAACCCTAAATCGTCTATATTCCATCAATTTATAGCCATTATATCTACCTAATAATAAAGCAATAGCTAGCACAACAAATAATAACTCTGGGAATGTAATAATTAAGTGCACCATTAAATTATTATTCATAAACCAATAAGCTATAATCGCTACGATTAAACTATTAATTGCAACGCTAAAGGCCTCAGATGGACCATGTTCTTCCCATTTTAAGGTAATTCTCTCTATTACCATGGTTAAAATTACTATAGGAAATAATGATATAGAAAGTCCAGGTGATAAAGAAAATTTAAAACAAACAATACTAATAACAAAAATTGTTAATACAACTATTGTTAAAATTGCTGTAAGTCTTGGTATCATTAATAATTGTAACTTATCAAAATAACTACGAAATACTAATCCTATAGTAACAATGAAAACAAAGAAAATTACTCCCCATAATAGATGAGTCTCTCTAAAAGCAAGCGCAACAAGAACTGGCATAAATGTTCCAAAAGTATTAATGCCTATCAACTGTCTTACAATGCCACTAACTAAACAACCTATTGGAACTAATAATAATACATGAAATAAAAGTTGTACGTCTAAAGGTAGCGCAAATATAGAGAAATTTTCTACAAAGGCACTAACCTTACTACCTTGCCATATTGCCTCTGTCAGCGCACTCTCAGTGTGACGCTTAACTGACATCGTAACTTCATATTTTTTTGCCCCAGAAACTTCAATTAAATCCTTATTACCATACCACCACGGCAATAAATTATACTTAGATAGATCTTCTTCTAATCCATTAACAATATGCCATTTTTTATCAGAATAATACTCGACCCAATCTTTAATTACTGCTTTACGCTTAACATCTTCTAAAACTAGTCCATGAACTATTTTGGCACTAAATCCAGAATATTTTAATATTAAATACATTATATCTTGTTTATCTTCGACATCATTATGATCTTTCATTATTGTAATAACCCTCTCATCTTTAGGATTATTAATAATCTTTACTAAATTATTAATGAAGTCTTTATCATTCTTACTATTTAAATTAAGTTCAGATATAATGCTAGAAATAGCTAAATAAACAGGCTGCTCTTTTGCTAAAGACTTAAATTTATCATCTCGATATGTTACTGTTGATTTAGCTACTTTTGGTTCTTTTGGTTGAGAAGTTAGGCTATTTGTTCCATAAATAACGGCACGATAGAAAATTACTTCTTTTCCATCTACGTTTTTTCTTGTCCATTTCGCAAACCGATTCTTTGTTTCATCTTCAATATTTGTACTGAGATTAAACCCCTGACTAATAAAATTCTCATCAACTATAGAAAATTTTTTCCCCTGTCTTGGTAAAAATAATTTTACCGCTACTGGTGATTTATTAGTTGTTACTTCTATTTTTGCTTCTATATGCCAACTATCGGCCTTTTTATTTGGCAACAAAGGAAAATCAAGCATTACAGATTTATATACGAAAATAGAAATTCCAACTAATGCAAAAAAAGCGGCAACAATATAAGTTTGATAGGATTTCATAAATTCTACTTAGCTTGGCATTTTGGTTTATCATAAGTAAATTGAGCAGCAGCATTAATTAAGAAATTATTTTCTATCATATTTCTTCCTATCAAAACAGGATAAACAAAATGTTGCCTATGCGCCAAATTAACTTCATTTTTTATTAATTTATTTCCTATACAAAATTCCATTTCTATTACAGGTCTTCTAACATACTTAGAAGCTTTTGTTTTTATTCTTGTCCAACGTATTATTTTACTATCTATAACTTCCGTATTATCTTTTAAGTTTAATCTAAAGAGAACATGTTCTGCATCAGGCTGCTGAAATGTTTTTATAATAGTTGCATCTATAGAAGAAGTTTTAGCTCCAGTATCAAATTTGGCTTTAACGTAACCATTGAGGTTATTAACTTTTATATTTTCTACCCAACCTACAACTTGTAGACTGTTTTTAACAATATTACCTGATCTCTTATTATTATCAGCCTCTGTTTCTATATTACCATTTAGTCCTGACTGAATATTATCTGCCAAAGCCAAATTGCCTATCAATATAGCAATAAACATTGTTAGTATTATTGAAGCGTATTTAAACTGTGTTAATAGTTTCATAGTGATTAAAATAAAAAATTAAACGTTGAAGGTTATATAAAATTATCAAGATTACTAGCA
>CAZTUN010000034.1:4436-10827 GCA_964616845.1 uncultured Rickettsiales bacterium
TAAAAGACTAAACTTATATATACTTAACATATGCATAAACATAATATAGCATAATTAATAAAACTTATACTCTATGCTAAAAAGATATTTTTCATAATGATAAGCACTATCTATCTAAAGTTGCAATAAAACTACATATTAATACCTATTAGCTCAAATAACAGACATTTTTACCTAAAGTTGTTTTGCACATAAATTATTTTATGTGTACACTATTTAATATTAGTCAGTAATTTAAGGGGGAAATTTAAAATATGACAATAACTACAGAATTAACCAAAAATTATGTAAACTCAACTGAGCATATAAAAAAAGTTAATACTAAATTTGGTATATTAGATATTGACGTTAATAATAGTTTTAATTTTATAGATAGTCCCTTAGGCATAAATAATGCATATAAATTTTGTCTTATCAATGTAACCAAGGAAGATCAACCTAGTTTTAAACTATTTCAATGTGTAGAAAATAACAAAATTGGTTTTATAGTACTAGCAAGCAATCAAAGTATTTCATATATTAAAAATGAACAAATTGAAAATATATGCAGTAATCTCAATATAGAAAGAGAGAACTTAAAGATTTTATTGATAATAAATCCTAACAACTCTAACAATAAAAATATAAATCCTACAATAAATCTAAAAGCTCCTATAGTTTTAGACTTAAAGACTCGCAATGCCTTTCAATATGTTATTGATAATGACAACTATCTAGTTAACCAGCCATTAAATTAATTTAATTTGATAATTATCAATCCCTTATAAAGAAAATTACTATAACAGACCTTAAACTTAAGAAATAATAAGATTTAAGGTTTGTTATGGTCGATATTGATAATGTTTCTTTAGCTACAATATTAAAAAAATACCCACAGCAATTACCTCGCTATACTAGCTATCCTACAGCCCCTCATTTTTATCCTTTAGATTCGCATATCTATTGCAACAATCTTAAATCATTGAATAAAAAACAGACTTTATCTCTATATATACATATTCCTTTTTGTCAGAAACTATGCTGGTTTTGTGGCTGTAATACTAAAATAATCCATAATTACAATCCTATTAAAGAATATATGCACTGCTTAAAACATGAATTGCAAATGTTTTCCAGCCTTATGAAAAATAAAATGAAAATTTCGCATATACATTTTGGTGGAGGATCTCCAACTTTATTAAATACAGAAGATTTTAGTAGTTTAATGAAAGAAATTCATAATAATTTTATTATTGAGAAAGCCGCACAAATTGCAATAGAAATAGACCCACGTACCGTAAATGAAGCTAAAATAGCCTGTTATGCAAAACAGGGCATAAATCGTGTAAGTCTTGGAATTCAAGACTTTTCTTTAACTGTGCAAAGGGCAATAAATCGTATTCAACCATTTAATTTAGTTTATCAAACTACTAATTTACTACGCCAATACGGTATAGATGAAATTAATTTTGATCTTATTTATGGTCTTCCACAACAAAATCTTTCAAATATTCAAGAAACCGTAGAATTATCGCTGAGTTTACAACCTATGCGCATTGCGCTATTTGGATATGCCCATGTCCCATGGAAAAAAAAGAATATGAATTTAATTGACGAACCAATTTTACCTTCAGAGGAAATGCGATTAAATCTTTATACTAAAGCATCGCAAATGATTTTAAAGGATAATTACATTAAAATAGGCTTAGATCATTTTGCTAAACCTAATGATCCTATGTCTATTGCTTATAAACACAAAAAGCTTTCTCGTAATTTTCAAGGTTATAGCGTAGAACATGCCGATACTCTAATTGGGTTTGGCGTTTCTGCAATTAGCAATTTAGATACTGGATATTTTCAAAATTCTACCACTATAGAAGAATATAAAAAACAAATTGATAATGGGGTGCTTCCTATCACCAAAGGTTACATATTAAGCAAGCAAGATAAAATCAATCGTCATATTATAGAACAATTAATGTGCTATTTTAGTTATGATACCAATCAACTTAATTTAGATGAATTAATCATCAATAAGCTAACCGAATTAGCTTCAGATAATTTAATCTGCTTTAATCAAGGTATAATTGAAGTTAATAGAGAAATTCCACAAGCCATACGTATTGTTTGCTCTTTATTTGACGAATATCTTGATATTTGCTCGTCTAATAAACATAGTAAAGTTGCTTAAATAGAAAGACCTCTATAATCGTAACTATAGAGGTCCTTTTATTTGCTATATTTAGTTATTATTAAAATCTATAACCAATACCTGCTCCAATAATCCATGGATTAAGATTAACGTTAGCACGAACTGCACTATCGTTAAATTTAGCTACTGTGCTTACATATAGCTTCTTAGCATCAACGTTAAAATACCAATTATCTTTTAGTGGAATATCCGCTCCCACTTGTAAAGCAGCTCCTAAACTATCTGTATAACTTACATTGTTTAGAGCACTTGGAGTATTTGAGTTATAAAACATAGTATAATTAATACCTGCTCCAACATATGGCTCAATATATTGTGGCCAATTAGTAAAATGATACTGTAAAGTTAGAGTTGGTGGTAAGATCCAAGTCTTTCCAAGATCTGTTCCATTAGTTGTTTTTAATTTTGACTGTGTAGTCGCTAAAATAAGTTCTGCAGCAATATTCTTAGTGAAGAATTTAGTAATATCTAGCTCTGGAACAGTAGACTTTCCCGCATCAACTGTACCAAGAGATGGAGCACTTACCTGACTTTCAACTTGAGGTATAACATGTATCCCCCTAATTCTTATCATCCAATCTTTATCATTAGACTGATCTGCGAACGCTGAATTTGCTAGTAACACAGATATTACAGATAACCCAAGTAAATTTCTTTTCATAATATCAAAACCTTTTCATACTTAATTATATTCAACTAATAAAATATGAGTAGCCTTATAGAAGCAATCTAGCCAGAAGGATTTGATAAATATCAATATGTTAATAAATTGATGTTTTTGACATATATCAAGAACTAATCTATATAAAAGTAGTATATACCGACCGTAAAAATTTTAAAAATTTAACCTAATTTAACGAAGTAAGCAGTGGATCATTGTTCAACCCAGCTAATTTATCAAAATAGTTCTTTGCTTGTTACTTTTCTTTTAACTGGTCTAGCTGGCGGATTTACCCATTGCCTTGCTATGTGTAGTAGCTTTTTTATATGCAATAAAACTTGCCATTCAAATAAAAAATGCTCTTCTAAAAAGACTACCAATATTAGATATATTTCAATCTTCCAACATTTAGGTCGAGCTACAACTTATAGCTTACTTGGTTTTATTTGCGCCTTAATATCTAAACAAATTGCAACACTATTAATTTGGCCAAAAATATCTGCAGCCATGCTAACAATTGCTGGGGTAACTTTTATCATAAATTCTTTATCTAAATGTAAAAATATAAATAATCATTCTTGGTCAGCTAGTTATTTAAAAGGTATTTTTCTTGGCTTCATACCTTGCGGCTTGCTCTATGCAGTGCTAATGATGGCATCTTCTACCGCAAATCCTTTACTCTCTTTTATATGCATGGCTATTTTTGCCTTTGCCACTAGCATTGCTTTGTCTATTTCTGCCCTATGTTTAGAGATATTAAGCAAATACTGGCAAGATTTTGTTTATAAAATAAGCAAAATTGTCATGCTCCTAAATGGTTTTTATTTATTTACAATGGCTATACAATTAGTGAGGTAATCTGCCAATGACTGATAATTTAATAATAAGTAATGCTAATAAGCCAATTTATAATAACGAAATAATAAAGCTTTTCACCATAGCTGCATTGTTTTGGGGCATAGTTGGAATGTTGGTTGGATTATATTTAAGCTTAGAAATGGCATTTCCAAGCTTAAACTTTTGCCAATATATTAATTTCGGTCGTTTAAGACCTGTACATACTTCAGGAGTAATATTTGCTTTTGGAGGAAATGTATTATTTGCAACTAGCTTTTTTGTCGTACAACGCACTTGTCAAACTAGATTATGGAATGACGCAATAGCAAAAATAATTTTCTGGGGTTACCAATCATTTATTGTAATGGCAGCACTTGGTTATGTATTAGGAGTCACCCAAGGAAAAGAATATGCAGAACCAGAATGGTATGCAGATTTATGGTTAACAATAGTATGGGTGTTATATTTAATACAATTTCTGATGACGCTAAAAAACCGTAAAGAACCTCATATTTATGTTGCTAATTGGTTCTTTCTAGCTTTCATTGTTACAGTAGCAGTACTACACTTGGTCAATGGGGTTGCTATTCCGTTATCTCTAACTTCAGTAAAAAGTTATCCTGTATGGGGAGGTGTACAAAGTGCTTTGATTCAATGGTGGTATGGACATAATGCGGTAGGATTTTTCTTAACTGCTGGCTTTCTTGGTATAGTTTATTATTTTATTCCTAAACGCGCCAATCGCCCTGTATATTCATATCGTTTATCTATTCTACATTTCTGGTCTTTAATATTTATATATATTTGGGCAGGTCCTCACCACTTACATTATACAGCTTTACCGGATTGGGCTCAAACATTAGGTATGACCTTTTCTATCATGTTATGGATGCCAAGCTGGGGTGGTATGATTAACGGAATAATGACACTATCTGGAGCGTGGAATAAATTACGTCAAGACCCTGTATTGCGCTTTATGATAATTGCCCTTGCCTTCTATGGAATGAGTACTTTTGAAGGACCTATAATGTCTATTAAAGCGGTAAACTCATTAAGTCACTATACTGACTGGACTATAGGTCACGTACATTCTGGAGCTCTTGGTTGGGTTGCCTTTATTAGCTTTGGAGCTATCTATTACTTAGTTCCAGTACTATGGAATCGCAATGAAATCTATTCTCTAAGACTAGTAAATATTCACTTGTGGGTCGCAACTATAGGTATAGTTCTTTATATCACTTCAATGTGGGTTGCAGGTATCATGCAAGGCTTAATGTGGCGTGCTTATGATAGTATGGGATTCTTACAATATTCATTTATTGAAACCGTAGAGGCAATGCACCCCTATTATATAATACGTGCTCTTGGAGGTCTACTCTATGTTATAGGCATGTTGATTATGATTTATAACTGTTACAAAACGATCAAGTGTGACGACAAATTAGCCAATAATTACTAAACTATAGGATATTACACATGCTTCAAAATCATAAAAAATTAGAAAAAAATTCCATTCTACTACTAATATGTGTCATCGTAGTTATTGCTATTGGTGGATTAGTTGAAATTGTACCTTTATTTAGGTTAGAAACCACTATTGAAAAGGTGCAAGGTATGAGACCATATACACCTTTGGAATTGGCAGGACAAAATATTTATATTCGTGAAGGTTGTAGTAATTGTCATAGCCAACAAATTAGACCTTTACGTGATGAAGTTGAACGTTATGGTCACTATTCTTTAGCTGCTGAAAGCATGTATGATCATCCTTTCTTATGGGGCTCAAAACGAAATGGTCCTGACCTTGCTCGTGTTGGAGGAAAATATTCTGATCAATGGCAAGTTAGCCATTTGATAAATCCACGTAATCTAGTAGTTGGATCGATTATGCCATCTTATGGTTTTCTTATGAATAATGGGGTAGATCTAAATCATATCGATAAAGATCTTGCTACTCTTAAATTAGCTGGGGTACCTTACAGCAAAGAAATGATCAAAAATGCTTACAATGATGCAGTAGCTCAAGCTAGTGCTAGTGGAAATAGTGCAGAGCTTACAAAAAGATATGGCAAAAAAGTTAATGTTCGTGACTTTGATGGACAAGCAAATTTTGTTTCTGAAATGGATGCTTTAGTTGCATATCTACAGGCTCTTGGAACTTTTGTTGAATTTAAAAATTATAATCCAGAGGAATAGAATGGACCTTATTATTAAGTATGCCCCAACTATTGGACTTATTTTCTTCTTTGTTGCTTATCTTTTTATTTTGATAGCGATAATGAAACCTAGTGCCAAAAAGAACTTAGATGAATTTGCTAAAACTCCATTAAGGGAAGAGTAGTTATGGTTAACGATCACAATAAAAAAGATATTGATGAATTATCTGGCGTAGAAACTACAGGTCATGAATGGGACGGTCTTAAAGAACTTAATTTACCTGCTCCACGTTGGTGGTTGATAGTTTTTATCATATGTTGTATTTGGGCATTTGGTTATTGGATATTATATCCAGCATGGCCTACTCTAAGCGGAAATACAAAAGGAAGTTTAGCTTGGAGTAAATATAAAAAACTAAAAAGCGAACAAGCACAGATCGATAATATACGTGGTCAGTATCTTGAACAAATAAAACATAAATCCTTAGATGAAATTAAAAACGATCCTCAATTATATGCTTTTGCTATAGCAGGTGGAAAAGCAAT
>CAZTUN010000034.1:10837-14440 GCA_964616845.1 uncultured Rickettsiales bacterium
AATGTTTAAAGAAAATTGCGCCGCATGTCATGGCACTGGGGCAGAAGGAAAAGCAGGCTTCCCTAACTTAAATGATGATGACTGGCTATGGGGAGGAAAACTCACCGACATCTATAACACCATAAGCTATGGCATACGCTCAACTAGCGATAAAACTAGGGTTTCACAAATGCCTGCTTTTGGTAAAGACGGTATTTTAAAACAACACCAAATCAATATAGTATCTGATTATGTACTTAGCTTATCTACAGGCAAAGGCTATAGCTCTGAGGGTGCTGAATTATTTAAACAAAATTGTGCGTCATGTCATGGGGATACTGGGAAAGGAAACCGTGAAGTAGGAGCACCTAATCTTGCTGATAATATTTGGCTTTACGGATCAAGTAAGGAAGCTATTATTAATCAGATAAATAACCCTCAATCTGGTATAATGCCAAGTTGGGAAGGACGTTTATCTGATACTTCTATAAAACAACTTGCCCTATATGTATTTTCTCTAGGTGGAGGTGAACGCTAATATATTTATGCCAGAAAAAATTTCTTTTTTTAAAAAGCAGGAAACCATTTATCCTAGACGAGTTTGGGGACGTTATCGGAAAATTAAATGGATAATGATGATTATCCTGCTTGGCATATATTATCTTGCTCCTTGGTTACGTTGGGATCGTGGAAGTGATGCACCAAACCAAGCCATATTAATCGATATACCAAATACAAGGGCGTATTTTTTTGCTATAGAGATCTGGCCTCAGGAAGTTTACTATATAACTGGCATTTTAATAACCGCCGCCATAAGTTTATTCTTAGTTACTAGCTTATTTGGTAGAGTATGGTGTGGTTATGCCTGCCCTCAAACCGTATGGACTGATCTTTTTATTTGGGTAGAAAGAATTGTACAAGGCGACCGTAATGCCAGAAAAAAACTTGATGAGTCACCTTGGAGCTTACATAAATTTTATAAGAAATGTCTTACTCATTTTATTTGGTTGGTTATAGCTTTATGCACCGCTGGAGCATGGGTATTTTATTTTAATGATGCACCAACTCTTTTTGAACAAATTATTCACCTTGATATCCCTTGGAGTGTTGGAGGTTGGATTATAGGACTAACCTTTTCCACTTATCTTATGGCTGGTTTTGCTCGAGAACAAGTTTGCACTTATATGTGTCCTTATTCTCGCTTTCAATCGGCGATGTTTGATAAAGATACCTTAATTATTGCTTATGATGAAAAAAGAGGCGAACCACGAGGACATCATAAAGCAGGTGAACCATTTACCAACCGTGGTCATTGTATCGACTGTAATTCTTGTGTTATTGTTTGTCCTATGGGTATTGATATACGTAAAGGTCTTCAAATGGAATGTATTGCGTGTGGACTATGTATTGATGCCTGTAATAATGTAATGGATAAAATTGGTCTAGAAAGAGGACTTATTCGTTATGATAGCGAAAATGCTAAATTAGCTAATAAAAAAGGAAATCTAAATTTATTACGTCCTCGGACTTTTTTATACTTAGCTATACTTGCTTTAGTTGGAGGATTAATATTATACAGCCTACTTACTAGATCTCCTTTAGACATAAGCTCTATTCATGACCGTAATCCATTATTTGTAAAATTATCTAATGATCAAATACGTAATGGCTATGTTATAACTATTCTTAACAAAACTCATCAAGATCGAATTTATTCTCTAGAGTTATCAGGTTTAGCTAATGCACAAATTCGTGTACAAGGAAATCATGATATAGCTGCCAATAATTTACAAGTTTTAGCTGATTCCGTAGGACATTTTCGTGTTTTTGTTACCGCAGATAATCAATCTAATTGGCGGCAAAAAATTTACTTTACAGTTAAAGACGGCGAAAGCGATATTAGCGCAAAAAAACAAGATATTTTTATTAGCAGGACACAATGACAAAACAAGAAAAAAATAATGATCGTTTTATACCGTGGTACTTTGTTGCCTTCTTTATATCTATAGCTATAGTTTATACCATAATGGCAACTCTTGCTATAAAGACTCAAACTGGTGTTGTAATTAAAAATCCTTATGAATCTGGTCTAAATTATAATAAAATAATTGATGCAGCCAACTCTCAAGCTCTTTTAGGTTGGCAAGGCAAAATAGAATATATCAACAAAGCAAATAATAATGGCTTACTAAAATTTTCTCTCAAAGATAAAGAAGGTAATCCTATTAATGCAGATAAAGTTTATGCTAAAATAATCCGTCCAACAAAACAAAATATGGATTTTACCTTAACCTTAAAATCACTAGAAAATGGAAATTTTCTTGAAAATATAATATTTCCACAATCTGGTTTATGGCAAATAACTATTTATGCCTCTTATAAAGATTTACAATATCAAATCACTAATCGTATCGTTGTAAAATGAGTAACTTTATTCCAAGTCAAAAATTTATCCAAAAACAAGATGATGGATCTTTTAGTCTAAATATAATGATTGATGGAATGCATTGTCCTTCTTGTGTTGCATTAATTGAGAAAACTTTGCATAAGCAAGAAAATATTATTTCAGCAAGAATTAATTTAACTCAAAAAAAACTAAAAATTTTTTGGCAAGGAGATATTAATCTTGGTGATAAATTTTTAGAAATAATAAATAACATGGGATATCGTGCGATTGCCTTTAATCCAGAAACAGCAGAAACTTTTGAGAAACAGCAAGAAAAATTTCTATTAAAATGTCTTGCCGTAGCTGGATTTGCAAGTGGCAATTTAATGTTATTCTCAATTCCGATGTGGACAGCAAATGATATTCAAATGGGAGAAATAACTCGTAGTTTTTTCCACTGGATTCAACTACTTATTGCAGTACCTGCTATAATTTATTCAGGAATGCCTTTCTATAAATCTGCTTTTCTTGCCCTAAAAGAACGTCATACTAATATGGACGTTCCTATTTCTGTTGCCGTAATCTTAACTACTTTACTTAGCATTTTTCAAGTATTTACTCACGGGCATCATGCTTATCTTGACTCATCTATTATGTTATTATTTTTCTTATTAATTGGTAGATATTTAGATGCTCAAGCTAGAGGCAAAGCAAGGGGTGCTGCTCATGATTTGCTCCAAATGATGACAGGATCGGCAACTATAATTGATAAAAATGGCAAAACAGAGATTATTCCGTTAAGTGACGTTAAAGAAGACATGGTCTTATTAGTTGCATCTGGAGAAAAAATAGCTGCCGATGGTGAAGTAATCGAGGGCAATTCTGAATTAGATACTAGTATTATAACTGGAGAAACTATTCCACAAAAAATTACTATAGGTTCTAAAATATTTGCTGGAACAATTAATATTTCCTCACCTTTAAAAGTATTAGTAACGAAGGCTGGGCAAAGATCTTTACTGTCTGAAATAATTACCTTGATGGAAAATGCTGAACAAGGACAGGCAAAATATGTTTCAATTGCTGATCGCATATCAAGATGGTACACACCAATAGTTCATATATTAGCCGCATTAACTTTTATTTTTTGGTGGCTATTTATGGGAATTGCTTGGCAATCTTCATTATTAATTGCTGCAACAGTTTTAATTATTACTTAAGGACACTCCGTGGTTAAA